>NZ_JAUBTG010000038.1:0-60128 GCF_036702395.1 Microcoleus sp. D3_18_C2
GGCGTCCCGCCCGTCCTTTTTGGACGGGCGGGACGCCCATCCCACAATAACAATTAAAATTGTAAGTTATTTAATTCGCGATCCTTAGTAAATTGCCATTGCCGTGCGATTCGGCGGCTCGAACCTGTAAGCCTACTACTGTGCGGCAGGAAATTGAGGATACATTGCTGTTGCCGATCGCAAATATCAAAAAAAATGGTGACAAGTACGCGCGTGCGAAGCTATCCCGTAGGGAATCGCCCGCTCTAATTCCACTCGCTACCTACTCCGATATCAAGATACGATCGCCCCACAATTCGTCATTCAAAGCCAGGAAAGCGTCAAAGGATCTATCCACCTTTAAAAACTGGGAAAAACGGCAAAAAGCCCCCTTTTTTAGGGAGCTTAGCAACTTTCGTTATTGCTCAAAACAGCAATCCTACTGCGCCTTTAGCCATTACTTTTGAGGGGTTGCTACACCAACTTTGGGAATATCCACGATCGGTGCATTCACCCCAAGCATCAAATCGTTGGGATTAACCATCTCCACCAGAGGCTCGTTTAAAGCCATAATCAAACCGTCAGATTCAGCAGGAACAGGCGATCGAGCAAACTGAGGAGCAAACAATTGGCGGCCGCCACCGACACCAGACACCACCGCAACCAACAAAGCTGCGATCGCACCTCCACCCAAAATCCAAGTCCGTTTCGGCTTGCGTTCCACCCGTTGCAAAACCTTCGTCGCCAACTCCTCGGCAGATTGTTGTGCAGCAGGCACCGGCATTGCCTGAAAACTCTGCTGCATCATCAGCAGTCGCGAGTACAAACGCTTCGTAGTGGGGTCATTTGTCAGCCACTCCTCAACTTGCCGGCGTTCTGTCGCCGTCACTTCACCGTCGAGGTAGGCACTTAGCAATTCAAAGCGATCGCGCATCATAGTAGTTACATTGCCCTGGGCATAATTGTTGTTAACTTGATTTTGGGCGAGTGAATCCCCGACGCCTTGCTGATTTTGATTTTTATCGGATTCAAAGTTACCCTTCATATTTCACACTTGCTCTAATTGGGGAATCACGCACTCGCTATTAGAATGATTTACTGCTTATTTATATTTTAAAATAGAAGTTTTGATGTCACAGCAAACTTCATCAAATCTTCTTAACCCGCCTCTGAAATTACTCTTGCTAATTACCATCAAGATATTTTTGCAATTCCAACTGCAATCTTTGGCGAGCTCTAGCAATTCTCGACTTGACAGTTCCCAGAGAAACTCCGGTCATTTCGGCTATTTCCTCATAGGCTAAACCTTCTATTTCTCTCAAAACAATTGTTGTGCGGAATACTTCCGGCAAATCTGCGATCGCCACCCGCAACTGGTCGTAAAATTCTCTCGTCGTCAAATCTTCATCAGGCCCCGGACTGTCTGCCGGAATTTCCCAATCAACCTCGCCATCTTCCAGAGTACGAGGTACGTCCAGCGACAGAGGAGTTCGCACCCGCTTGCGCTTCCGCAACTCATCGTAAAACAAATTAGTGGCGATGCGGCTCAGCCAGCCCCGAAATTTAACAGGCTCTTGCAAGCGGTTAATATTGCGGTAGACCCGAATCCACACTTCCTGAGCCAAGTCTGCTCGGTCTTGCCAGTCAGGGGCCAAGTGATAGAGAACCCTGTCTACGTGGGACTGATACCGCTTCAACAGTTCTGAAAAGGCCGTGGTCTCAGGTCGATTTCCTTCCTGACACCGCAACACCAAGTCATAATTAGAGAGTTTTTCGGCTGGCAATTGCACTCTTTGAACGGTCGCCACAACCGCAGACCAGGACACGGAAATAAAGTCGCTCATCGGTGGAATTGGCTCATCGAACATTCCACACTTTTTGACGTTACGAGATCGTAACAAGTTCCCCTCTTCAATCTCAAATCTCAAATCGATTGACTAATGCCCGACAACCTCGCACGCTCCAATACTAACCCAACTGCTAGAACCGTCGGCCCAATGTTCCTTTTTCCAAATCGGTACATTGTGTTTGAGCGTATCTATGGCGTACTGGCAAGCTGCAAAGGCCGAGTCCCGGTGGGGACAGCCAACAGCCACCAGTACGCTGATTTCGCCTACCTGCAAGTGTCCGACGCGGTGGTGAATGGCGACCCGATTGACATCGGCCCACTGGCGGCGGATTTCAGTAGCAATTTGCTGGAATACTCTCACGGCCATCGGTTCGTAGGCTTGATATTCTAGGGAAACTACAGCTTGACCGTCAGTTTGGTTGCGGACTGTACCGCTCATCATTACCACCGCTCCGTTCGCGGGGTCATCTGCCAAAGCGTATATTTCCTCTACAGACAACGGCGCTAAGGTAATGGCGAAGCTGTCTGATTCATGGCGTTGAGGAATTGTGCCGATCGAAAGTGCAGCCAAGGAGTTCATTGCGAAAGAATTGGTGCTGGAGAAGTTAATTGATCTTGACACAAATCAAGTCGCGATGGATTTGTCTTGCATTCTTGTCGGGGACATAGGGCGACTAATCTTGAGACCCATCTTGTAGCACGGGTAAGAGCTCGACTCCATCGCCCCGAACTTCTGCACCAGTGCGATCGGCTACACTATGACTGACCAGAAGCAAATTAAGATCGTGCTTGAAGACGAGCCGGATGCTTGTTCGATCGAATTAACTGCCGATATTGCTGTAGCAATTCAATAAATCAGCACCAAAATAAGTAGTGTCATTCGCAACTCAGTACAAGCAATTTCCAACCCCAATCGATAACTTCGTTCCCTTTTGAATGAAACAGTTAAGTTTAATTGAGCCCGGAGTTCCGATCCGCGTCTGCAAAATTTTGAGCAGTCGATGTAAACTTTATTTATTTTTTTGTTCCGGAAAGCTACATCAATGACATGATATACCTGTGCAGGGTTCAGGAAAATTAGCCAATACTCGGCAAAAGCAAGACCTTAACGCCATTTTGTGGCTTTTATGAAACATAAGTTAATAATTTGGGCTGTTAATTGAGGTTTTGACCTGAGTCTGCACCAATAAAGGTTAACAACAATCACGAGGAAACTATGGAAGCACTAGCATTGAGCCACTCTTTTGTTGCTTATGAATCTCCAGAGTCCGAACTCCAAGTCAAGTCGTTAGACCAACTGGGCTTGAAAATTCCTAATTCTGCATGGATAGGCGTTGCAGGTATGGCAGTAGCCCTATCTGTTCTGAGTGTCGGTGGCGAAGCCCAGGCCGCAGGTTGCTACCGCAAACACTGTGGCCATCGCGCCCATCACGGTCATCACAACTACGCCAAAGTTGTCACCAATGGGGGCCGACTGAATATCCGCAACCGCCCCAGTAGCTGTTCTCATGTAATCGGCAAGTTATATCGTGGAGACCACGTAAAATTAACCGGTCGTTACAAAAACGGCTGGGCACAAGTCAAAGGTGGCGGCTGGGTATCTGCGTCCTGGCTTTCCTAACTCTTAACTAGAGCACTTGACATTTCTAGAAAGAGTTTTAATCGTTACCCGGCCATACTGGGTAACGATTATTGTAAAGAGGCGATCGATCCTGAAAATCATGGAATATCCGAAATTCATGACCACGAATTTCAAAGGTGGTATCAAGCCCCCGGATTTATCCGTGGAATCAATCCAAAATCGAAAATCCAAAATCCTCAAGAAAGAGCATTTATCTCGCGCAAGTCAATCGAAAATCCAAAATCCAAAATCTAAAATCGATTGACTAACAACTAACAGCCTAAACTTTACCGCCGCCGATTAGATAAAGTAATGCCATCCGCACCGCCACGCCGCTGGTAACTTGCTGAGAAATCAGGCTAAACTGGGCATCGTCCATCAAATCCGAACTAATTTCCACGCCGCGGTTAACTGGGCCTGGGTGCAACACCTTCACATCCGGCTTGCAGAGTTTCAGTCGATCGCGCGTAATCCCGTACAAAGAATGGTACTCTCGTAAACTAGGCAGCAAATGGTCGCTCATCCGTTCCTTTTGCAGCCGCAAAGTCATCACAAAATCAGCATCGGCCAAAGCAGGTTCAAGCTGCCAGTGCAAAAATAACTTGCCTTCCCTACCATCGCCACACTCAGCAAACAACAGCGGTAGCAAAGTCGGCGGCCCGGCCAAATGAACCTCTGCCCCAGAAGCCGTTAAACTCCAAATATTAGACCTAGCCACCCGCGAATGCAAGATATCGCCCACCACAGCAATTTTTTTGCCCGCTAAAAGTTCCAGCCGCGGATTTTCGTTATCTAACAGAACACAAATAGTAAATAAGTCTAGCAAACCTTGCGATGGGTGTTCGTGCTGGCCGTCTCCAGCATTGAGAACGCTGACTCTTGACCCCAAGCGATCCATTTCCGAAGCAATCGTGCTGGGAACTCCAGCTTGTTCGTGCCGGATTACCATCAAATCCGTTCCCATCGCCAGATAAGTCTTAGCCGTATCCAGAATAGTCTCCCCCTTCGTTAGAGAAGAACTTCCAGGGGTAAAATTCAGCGTATCCGCTGACAGCCGCTTCGCCGCCAACTCAAAACTATTGCGAGTCCGGGTAGAAGGTTCAAAAAACAAATTCGCGACCACTTGACCCTGCAGGGCCGGCACTTTCTTCGTGCGGCGGCCGAGCACATCCCGAAAACTGGCTGCTGTTTGCAGCACCGTATCGTATTCGTCCGAGGTAAAATCAGCCAGAGTGAGAATGTGTCGCCTTGTCCAAGTCATACAATTTTAGATTTTAGATTTTAGATTTTAGATTGAATCAATCAGGACGGACGATGGGTTTGGAACTTGCTGGTACGCCCGCTGTGCTGTCGCCTTTGAATGTTCGATCGACATTTAGGGGTGGCGATCAACAGTATCCAACAATTTTCGATCGCTTTTGCGGTCAGTAGAGTTATAATCGGTTTATGTAGTTCACATCCCACTCTCACAGCGAACCCAGCGTCGAAGGTGAAACAGGTGTGGTTTACCCGCAGGAAAGCGGAAATTACGCTGTAGCAGCGAAAGCGCAGTAGTTGCAGTTTCTCCTACGCAAACTCAGCCTTTTCCAGAACAAGCCGAGCGCAGCCCTTGCATCTACTACTATGTGGAAACAATTGAGGCGGCAAACCTTCCACTGCCGATCGACAGCATACAGTGCGACATTTCACAGATGATTAATTCTTTGAAGTCGGTCTTGACTATTCAGTCTTGCTTATAGGGCCTTGTCAAAACGAACAGTGTTGAGATACAAGTTGAATATGTAGCTTCCCGACTAAAATCTACACGTATCTTGGCTAGACTGTTCTTGGCGAAACTGCGATAAAGAGTGTGCGCTGGGAAGTGGTAATTACACAAGATTTAAACAATTCAAGAGGTATTATGAGCCAGAAGGTGATACAGCCGATGGTTAAGTTCCAGCGTCAGGTGCATTCTCTCGTCACGTCTGACATTATCAAGCCCACAGACAGTATTTGGAAAATTGCTCTGCTTTACGGCGACGAATGGCCGTACTGGAAACAGCAATTGCTAGAGTTTGATTTTTCTATGCAAGACCCCGTGAGCGAATTGATAGCTGTAGAAGCTTGGGACGAAGAATAACAGAGGAGACGGAGGACTGGGGTGTCGGAGAGAAATTTTGAGGCGATCGGGTAAATTTTCTTTCATAAATTTCCGTTGCTAAATTCTTCCCTCTTCCCTCGGACCTTTGCTCTGTTCCTAATGACTAATGACTTCTGACTTCTATTAAAGGGAAGCTGCTAAAGCTCGAGCTAATTGTTGAGCAGTTTGAAAGCGATCCCCAGGCTTAGCTGCGGTGGTTCGCAAAATGGTGTCCCGCAGCTTGGGGGCGATCGTCGGAATATTATCGAGCTTAAACCCGTAACCTCCCGGTATTTTCCCGTAAAAGTTTTGAGGGCTTTGGGCCGTTAGCAAAAAAATTAAAGTAGGCCCAATAGCATATAAATCCGACTGAGGGAGAGGCTGTCCCCGGTCTTGTTCTGGTGCGGTGTAGCCTTCAACGCCGATGCGAGTGCCCGGAGGAGTGCCGATTTCTTTAACGGCACCAAAATCCAGCACTGTAATGCAATTGTCGCGGTGGCGCACCAGCAAATTAGCAGGTTTAATATCCCGATGGACGATCGGGGGTTTTTGAGAGTGAATGTAGTCCAAAACCTCACAGGTTTGGATCATCCACTCTATTGCTTGTTGGGGAGCAACAGGGCCGCGGTTGTAGATGCGTTTTTCTAAATCCTCGCCGTGGAGCATTTCCATCACCAAGTATTTTTTACCCCCTTCCACAAAAAAGTCAAAAAACTGAGGAATTCCCCGATGGTGGAGGGCCTTGAGAGTTTTAGCTTCACGTTCAAACAGTTCTTGAGCTTTGGCGATTTGAGCCATATCAGCATTCATTTCCTTGAGGACTACCAGAGAAGCGGCGGGGGAACTTCCGGGTTGTTGAGCTTTCGCTTTCTCTCGATCCCAGGCTAAAGTCGTTGTCCCCATACCGCCTTGGCCCAAAGTTCTTAGCACTTGGTAGTGGCGCACCGTGCGATCGACTTTAATCGGTTCGCCGCAGTGGATGCAGAATAAATTCCCCTGCGGGTTTCCCGCATGGGTACATCTCGGTGCCACGAGATTGACGGTGGGGTTCGCCTTAATTTTGCCGCCGAGTTCAATAGTAATCACTTGGAAATGCAGAATTGGGCCGCCCCGCGCCAACTGGATCAGGGCACCGTCGGATATCCAACCCTGAGACATGAGAATACCGTTAACCAAAGTGCCATTTGTCCCCGAATTGACTAAGTACCACTGGCTGGATCTCCCGCTATTAACTCTTTGCAGTTCCAGATGCTGCCGCGACACTAGAGCATTGGGGATCACAACGTGATTTTCAGGAGAGCGGCCGATGCGAATAATGGATTCGCTCTGGAAACTCCACTGTTGCAGGGGGGTTTGTTTTTCTGGATCTAAAAGAGTCAGCAGCATTTTCGCTTGATGTGGTTGAACTCCCTAATGTGGCAGTGAGAGTTGGCGGGAATTTACAGATTAGGGGCGTAGGGCTTTGAAAAATTAGAAATTAAAAATTAATTATGAGCTTCACACGTTAGTTTTAGGAAAACTTTATAATATCCTGATTATGATTAAAGATTTCATAAACCATGAATTTATAAATAGTTTTTGGGGAACAATTATTCATAAAATTTGTGAGGGGTCGATCGCTCCTTAAAAAACAGTCGATCGATTTAACAATTGCCACAACAAAAACTAGGTAAACAATCGCTAAACTTTTACGTAAATTTGATGTAGCAGCAGATTGTGATGTCAGCCCCACATATATATGTAGAGAAGACACTTCCCACGTTGCCCCGATAGCGATCGAGTATAAAACAGATTTTGCATCAGCCCGCCTGCAGACTAACTTCATTTTAGTTTATTTTTTTTCATTAGACTAACTATTTTTGTAAGTGAAAGCTCTTTCAAGAATGATGAATCCACTTACTATCAAGCAACTTTATTCGGTAGATTTCCTGAACATAGTCTCAAAATTAAAGCTACTGATAAATGGTTGGTACTCCACAGCTTTTCTGCAATCTTATGGGTCTGCAATCAGTTTTTGAACACTCAAGCTGAAGCTGCTTTAACACCGGATACCTAGAAAACAGAGCGAGAAGTAAAGCTTTGCCCGGAAACGACAGAAGCTGTTTTTTTTCTATGCAACAATCGGAGGTTTAACCCAGGCAGTCACGGGGGAAAGCGCCACCTTTGGAAAAGTTGGCAGCATCCAAATTCTAAAATCGAAATGCGCCTACCTGCGCCCGAATGATAATTGCCGTGATATTGTCGTGACCGTTGCGTTTGTTGCCGAGTTCAATCAACTGGGCAACTCCCTGGTCGAGATCGGCTTGAGGATTGAACAGGGGTTCGAGAGTGTTCTGCCAGTGAGTTTCCAACAAATCATTATCTGTCAGGCCGTCGGAAGCCAAAATCAACAAAGTATCTTCGCACAAGTCTAAAAACTGCACCTCTGGCTTGAGAAAATTACTGTCTCGCGGGCCGATGGCTTGAGTTAGTTGATAGGCGTCGGGACGGGCATAAGCAGTTTCCGGGTCAACCCCGCGCTTAATTTCGCGCTGGCCTACTTCGTGGTCTGAGGTGATTTTTTCTAGGGTTTGTCCCTTTCTCAGTCGGTAGAGGCGGCTGTCGCCGACGTGGGCAACGGCGAATTGGGTGTCTTGAACTAAGACTGCGACTAGAGTTGTACCCATGCGGGCGCTGCCGGAGCGTCCGTCTTTTTGATTGATTTCAAAGATGGCTTTGTTGGCTAGCAGGACTCCCTCGCGGATGGTGTCTGCCGGAGGTAGTTGATTTTCCCAACGGGTTTGAAAGAATTCTCTGAGGGTTTCAGCCGCTAGTTGACTGGCTACTTCTCCGCTGTCGTGTCCGCCCATGCCGTCGCAGAGAATGTAAAGCCCTTTGGTTTGAAAAATGCGACCGAAGGAGCTTTCGAGTTTGTTTAGCTGAGTCCAGATGCTGAAGAAGTCTTCGTTGTGGTCGCGCGTGCGGCCAACATCGGTGAGGCCTGCGTCTTCTAAGCTATAAATCTGGAGTGGCATGGGCTGGGTTAAGACCTCGCCAACTTCGGGGGGGGACTCGTCGGGGCTGCGGTAATGCCTGCGCGTCGGGGTTGAGCTTGGTGAAGGTGCGGGTTGGAGTTCGAGGGGAACTGTTTCTAGGCGCGATCGCAATTCTTCGATTGTGTTAATCTCGCCTCTGTACATTTGTTGCAGCAGTTCGAGCAATGCGCCAAACTGAGTGCGATGATCGGACTGGCTAAATATCACCTGCCACAATTGCCCCAAATCTACCAGTTGCAGGTTGGAGCCGGCCGGTTCGGGATAGAGGTATTGCAGCCGCAAAGAAGCCAAAGAAAAGGAAGAGTCGGGGTTGACTCGCAAATTTGTCAGTTCCAACAAGCTTTGCCGACAGCGCCAGGGTTCTAGGGCAGCCCACAGTTCTGTCATTTCGTGCAGCCAGTATAAAATTTGCTGGGTGGAAGTTTCGGGTTGATTCCAGCGTTCTACCAGCGGCGGCCATTGGGAACAGTCTTCTAGCAGCAGCACTGCCTGTTCGTTGTCTGACCAGCTATCGTGAATGACTGGCAGGTTTTGAGAGAATTGCCACCGGAGTGCCAGATAAGGTTCAGCTATGCCTTGGCAAAGCTCTGCTAAGGCGGGATTGGTTGAATTTTCTCCGTCTTTGATTGCTGCGGTGTAGGGGGATGTTCGTCTGGCGACGCTGGCAGAGTTGGCTGCTAGCATGGCTTTGAGCGGTGACATTTCCAGCGGCTGACAGTCCAAGACTGTTACTGCTACTGTGTCTGAGCGTTTTCTCGGCGGCACGGTTTCTAGGAGTTGGTAGCGCTGCTGAGTGTCTAAATAAGCTCCTGCTGGCTGGGAAGGGATGACATATTCTGAATTGGGGATGGGGAATTCTGGAGATGGGGGGGAGATGTCAGCTATGTTTGGGCTGTCGGGGTTCTCGGTTGCTTCCGGGATTTGTTGAGGCTGTGGTGCGGTTGTAAAATGCTGCTCAGATGGGGTTATTTCGCGCTCTGGTGCTGTAGTAGAGCTTTTTTCGGTTGTTTGAAAGGATGCTGGTACGATCGCCCCCACGGCTACCACAGGGTCAATTTCTGTGCTGCTGAATTCGCCGTCGCTTGGCTGTGGAGAAGTTGATGCGACTGCTATTGGGGGTTCGGCTGGGGTGGTTATTTCGGTTTTAATGGCGTCTGTGATTGGTTCAGGAGAGTTTTGGCGCGATGCGATTTCTGGAACCCTCTCTGGTTTTTGGGGAAACTCGGCTGGGGGTAGGGTGGACTCGTCTGCCTCGACTGCTGGAAAATTCGATCGACCGCAGATAATCGCCCGCCACACTTGACCTGTTGCGACGCCGCAATTCTGACATAATGCGGCGCTAAAAGCGACTTGGGCACCGCATTCGTGGCAAGGTTTGTAAATTAGGGAATTTCCGCATTGTTGACAAAACTTGTTTGGATTGGGATTTTCAAATTGGCAGCGGGGACAGAGAAGCATAGGGGTTTTAAATTGGAGATGGGCGATCGAGTGAAAGCGGTGGGGAGTTTTGGGTTGTGGCCTGTGAGTTAGGAGTTATGAGTTTTGGGCCTGACTCGCAACGGATAACTCTCATTGCCCTATGCCTTATTTTATCGGGATGAATTCAGAAGTAAGATATTTCTTAGAACTGAGATGTTGCATCGGTGTCAGGAATAGGCTTCTTAAGCCACATCTACAACAACCTCTCTCGCTTCAGGGCCCCAAACGCCAGCCCCACCGGCGGTAACAGCGTGCGGGCCCGACAATAAAAGTTATCTCATGAGTGGAACGGGCCGAAGAGCCCGTTCTTAACAATGGTGCAATATGTCAGTCAGAACTCATGTGTTGCACCATTCTCAATTACTTGTTTAGGAACAGGCAAGATGCCTGTTCCACAAGAAAATTCCTTCTTTGTGGAACAGGCATCTTGCCTGTTCTTGACAATAGTCCAATATCTCAGTTAGAAGAGAATTGCTGTAGAATCTTCTTGGAAAACGGTTTCTCGGGCGATCGACACAATGGTGGAAAGGGGTACTTCACAGAAATATTTCCGCCGGAATTGTTCTTCGGATACTGCTGCTAGGAATTGCGCTGCAAAACGGGCGGCGATGGGGGAATTTGGCACTGAGGATTGGATGGATTGGCTATGTAATAACTGTTGGGGGATTTGCTTTGGCGCGTCTTCCTGCTGTGCGGTTTCGGGTTGTCTGGTGATGTGGAAAGCTCGATCGCGATAATTGATTTTAAAACCGAGATATGTTAGGGTTTTGAACCCTAGTTGCAAGGATGTGTCGCTGATGCCGAGTTTCTGGCGGAGTTGCTGTCTGGTGACGGGTTTTTTGGTGCGGCTGAGGTATTTGGCGATGCCGATTAGCTGTTGGCAGATTTGCTGTGGGGGTACGAGTGGGGGTAATGTGTAGGCGATCGCGAGTTTTTTCTGAGTTTGCTGTGCTTGGCGAAACCAGATCCGCAGTTCGTCCCAGCTTGCGGGGCATTCTTTGAGGACGATCGAGTTGTCGCGATCGACCTTTTGGGAATTGTAAACTAGATTGTCGATCGGCATTGGAGATTCTAAGTTTGTGCTGGCTGCTAACAACTCTTCATCATTATTTGTATTGCGCCAGTCTACGATCCAATCTATTTTAGTTGGGGAATTGATTTGATTGTCTTCCGTGCGTTCCCGCACTGCTATGAGACGCACTTCATACCGAGATTTGTAAGTATTAAAATCGAGTTCAACGGTGACATCGCAGCGGCCTTGGGGAACTTCGTTTTGATTGTGTCCCCACCAAATGCCGGGAAATCCCGTATCGGTAGATTCATCCCTAATTGTAAATTCTGTTTTAAGATATTCTACTTTTTGCCCTTTCAAATCCTTGATTTTTTGATTCCATAGATTTTCAAACCAGCAGTTTTCAATCAGCAATTTGGGTGCGGGGTTGCCCATACCGCACGGTTCGAGCAATTTTAGTTCTTGAAATAAGTCTTTGCCTAATTCGGAGACAGTAATTTTTAGGTCTGCTTGAACGGGGGCGGCTGTTAAACTATCGGTGCTGTATTGTTGTCGCAGTTGCTGATTTACCGCATCGGTAAATAGGGGGATATTTTCCACAGGGAGACTCAATCCTGCCGCGAAGGGATGACCACCAAATCTGTCCAATAAATGCGCTTGGTCTTTGACTAATTGGTAAAGGTCAATTTGATTGGCAGAACGGGCGGAACCCCTAGCTATTTTAGATTTTGGATTTTGGATTTTGGATTGGGGGAGTGTTGGTAATTCTGGGTTTAAGGAATCGATAAATTGTGTTTCCGGGGAATTTTCGTTAATTTGTTCGCTTCCTTCTGTGCTGAATAAAATCACGGGGCGGCCGTATTCTTGGGCGATTTGTCCCGCTACTAATCCTAATACTCCTACGGGCCATTGGGGGTCGCTGAGGACGATGACGCTAGTAGTTGAGAGGTCGAGTTTGGCTAGTTTGTTGGCGGCATCTTTGGCAACATCTTTTTGTAAAGATTTGCGCCGGGAGTTGGCAATTTCGGTTAAATTTGCTAGTTCTTCGCAGCGTTTTTTGTCGCGGCTGGTGAGGAGTTCTACGCAGAAGCTGGCGTCACCTTGAATGCGGCTGACGGCGTTGATTCGGGGGCCGAGTCCGAAGGAAATGTCGGTTGGGCGATCGCCCGATCTTTTGCACAGTTCGAGCAATTTTGCAACTCCTGGGCGGGTGGGATTTGTGAGTTGTTTTTGCAGTTGTTCGATTCCGAGTTGTGCTAGGTAGCGGCAGTCTCCTGTGAGTTGGACTAAATCGGCAATTAAGCCGATCGCTACTAATTCTAATAAATCTGCGATCGGGCGCTGCGGAATATCCGGTAATGTGTGATATAATGCTTCAATTAATTTGTAAGCTACTCCCACTCCTGAAAGGTTAAATAGTTGGTGGTTTGGGGGAAAGTAGCGGGGATTGATAATGGCTGTAGCTGGCGGGCGATCGTCTGGTAATGTATGATGGTCGGTAATAATTGTATCGATGTTTAAGCTAGTCGCATATTCGATTTCAGCGATGTTTGTACTGCCGGTATCGCAGGTAATAATTAAGCTAATTCCCGCTTTGGCTAAGGCATCTATTCCTGCAATATTGAGTCCGTGAGATTCGGTTAAGCGGTTGGGAATGTAATAAGTTAGTTGGTCGTTTTGAGTAAAAAATTCTCCCAGTCCATCCCACAAAACGGAGGTTGAGGTAATGCCGTCGGCGTCGAAGTCTCCCCAAATTGCGACTTTTTCTGCGCTGTTTCGTGCTTGCTGGATTCTTTCTATCGCCCAGTTCATTTCTAGTCCGAATTCAAAGGGACTTGCTGGTTGGTAAAGTTTGGGATTTAAAAAACCGGGTATTTGTTCTGGGTTGTGAATTCCTCTATACCAGAGAAGTGCGGCGGCATAGTTTCCGGGGAGTTCTGGTGCGTGGTTCCTGACAGCTTGGATCAGCCAAGCTGGGGGTTGGGATAGGGGTTGAGTTGGCAAATTTTGAAGTATTTCTGTCATAAGTTATTTCATTAATTCCTGTAGGGGCGGGTTCACCAACAATCTTTCATTCACATCCACAATATCTATAAACCCGCCCCCACCGGGCGACTAATAGTTGCATAGTACAAGATTTGAATTAAATAAATATTTCATCGATTATAGCAAGATTTGGTAGCCAATCTGTAGGAGTTTCTGCGAGAAGATCGGGTGAGGTAATTTTTGTGTCGGTTGTGCGGTTGCAGCGAGTGGCAAATTGACAGGAATCGCAAAGATTGGAACTAATTTCTACTTGGGGTAAGAATTCGCCGCCTTCGGTATAGCGCTGTCGCCAGTCGGTTAGCTGCTGCAAGAGGTTGGTTAAATCTTGTTTTGTGCGATCGTGTTCTGTTTGGTTGTAATAAAATGTGAGTTTTTGCGGCGGTTCTTCTCCTTGCAATTGTACGAACCAATATGTCATGGAAACTTGTTCGGGGGAATAGTCGCTGGTTTCTACTAGAACATATAAATAGAGGCGAGTTTGCCAACTTTCAGCTATCCATTTTGACTTTTGAGGGCGGGGATAGGTTTTCCAGTCGAGAATTTGGGCGGCGTTTGGTTCGGCTATTAGCAAGTCATAGATAACGGTGAATAGGTAGTCTTGGAAAATTAGGGTGCGGGGGTGTTCGGCTTGGCGGAAAATTCTATCGCTATTTTCTGAATTGGCGAAAAGTTCGGGTGCGGTGTTGATAAATGCTGCCACACAGCGTCCCAGTTCGGGGTCTTGTTGGATGATGAATTCAATGGGAAGTCCGAGTTCTCGCTGCTGCATTAATAGGTGAAAGTGGCTTCCCCATGTGAGTTTTTCTTTGTGTTCTGGGGATGCGGTGGTGGCTAGGAGTTCGAGGTAGCTATGTTGGAATTTGCGGGGGCATTCTTCGAGGATTTTGAGTTGGGTTTGGGAGAGTCGGAGCATTTTTATTTAAGGATATTCATATTGTTTGTTGCTGCTGCTTGTAGTTAGAATCTTCGTCGCAGTCAATAGTACCGAACAATTCCAATACTTTCAGTTGTTTTCTCATTGCAGCTTTAACAGCAGGATGAATCAATTCTTCAGGAATTCGATTGCGCTCAATATAAGTATTTATTTCTTCTTGGTTATCCAAATAAAAGCTCAGCGCGTCAAAAATTTGAGCTAATTTCAGGTGAGGTAAGTGCATGGGGATTTCTTCAGGAGTAATACCCAAACGCCACAATTCAACGATCGCCCGAACGGAAGTCCTGGTTCCTGCGATAATTGGTTCGCTTTGCAAGATTTCAGGGTGACGTGCGACATAACGCGAAACAGATTGTAGATTCATGGCAGATTAACAGGGCAGATATATTTTTATTATATGTTATGATTGAGGCTATAAGTGTGTAAAAAATTAAGGGCGATTCTCTACGGGATAGCTATGCTTCACGCATTTTTCGCTAACTTCTCTACAACTTCCCAATTTGTTGAGCAAACCACATCGCCGCCGTCCCATTTCCCTCACCCAAAAGTTTTAAAGTCTCCGAGAGTAAAGCAATTGGCAATCCCTCAAGAGCACCGGAAATTTCGCATTCTTGATATTTCCCGTTTTCCTGCAAGCGAAATGCCAAAACTCTCTCACCCTTAATATCTACTACCCAATACTCAGGAATTCCCAGCGCAGCATACAACCGCTTTTTTTCATCTAAATCGCTGGCCAAAGTAGTATCGGAAGTTTCTATAACTAAATCGGGGATTCGCGATTTATTCAGATTGACTCGGCGCGGTTCACCTTTTTGCCACTGGATGAATTCTCCGCCGACATATAAAATGCGATCGGGCGCACCTCCTCCCACCTTTGGCTTCTCAATTACACATCCACCCAAATCATCGAAAGCTTGTCCTCCTTTGCTGACAAACCAAAATCCAAACACCAGAGTCAAGAGGTTGTTAAATCTGGCGTGATTAATTCCTTCATTACCCATGTCTATCCAAAGATATCCTTCATAAAAAAATATTCTGGCTTCCTCCAAAGATGGATCTTCGCAAGCCGCTACATAATCTTCCCACGTCGCGGCTTGCCATTGGGGAATTTCACCCACTTGAGACACGATGAATTTTGGAGTTGTATAAGTCATGATTCAAAAGCAAATTGAGGATATTTTTATCCTAACTGAAGTTGATATTTATCTGCTGGATGCCCAGAAACCGGGTTTTTGCGAAAATACTCGTTACAGCCCGCAAAAACCGCAAAAAACCCGGTTTCTTTGATTTTGATGCGGTGTTTATCGAATTGCTGTGGGCGCCGCAATTGGTACTTCTAAGTCTGGTTGCAAGTCAAAGACTACGACAAGTGTTGCTTGAGGCATGAGTTGACGCAGACACAGCAAGTGCCCGTCAGCATCCGATCGACTGCGAAATCGCCCCACAATCGCCCGCTGCATACTGGGCATGAGTTTGGCAATCGCCCAAGGGTAAAGGCGTTTTTGGTACGCGATCGCACTAGGATTCGCTGCGAATCCCTGTTGATAACCGTTTTGTGGCATAATCGTGTTGTATTCGTAAGGAGTACACAAAAGGCGTTAGTAAGTTTCTTCGCGGGAATGTACTAACGCCTTTTCCATTAAAATTCAAGCACATATCACAAGAATTGTCAATTGTCAATTCTTAACGCTAAGTTTTAACGGTTATCCTATCTGAAGCTTTTATCGGCTATGGATTTGAGGGTTTTAGTAAGTGTTGAATTGTTTGCAAAAGTGATATATTTTTGATTGTTAACCGCAAATGAACGCGGATAAACGCGGATGAAGGAAAGATAAATTTAGTATGAGTTAAGGGGCGATCGCACTTAATCACACATCACACATCACAAAATCACTCTTTTGTCAATACAAAAACACTGTCTTTATTCCCCCGTCCAATCCGCAAATCTTTATCCAAATAAGTGACATCCAGCCATCCCTGCTGTTCGCGAGTATCCAGCCCGAAATCTACAGCAGCGAACTTTTTACCCGACTCAATCTCATCGATAAACTTCCCCGGATATTCATAGCCAATCAACCTGCTTAAACCTACTATAGACCGCTCAAACTTCACCTGCACTCGCCGTTCGGAAGTTGGCTCAAATCTTGCTGCTACACTGACAATTCCTTCCAAATAAGGCAAGCCGTAAAGTTCGCCAATGTTGTAAATTTTAGATTCTTTGACGCGGATAGATTGATAAATTTGACCCAATTTCACCAAGGGAAAACTGTCGAGATTCAGCAGTTCGCGGCTGGTGGTGTACAATAACCGCCAATCACCATTTAAAAGCTCTCCGGCTTCGACAGGGCGTGGTGTGGGGTTGTAATCTTCCAATTGGGCGATCGCACTTAAAATCGCTTGCTTGTCGCTAGCCGTAGCCAGCAAACCGCGATTCTTACCAGCAATTATCTCTAAGAGTGCAGATTTTCTAAGCATGATTTTTTAAGAAGGAAGAACACGGATTTTGACACGAATACACGGATTAATTATCGAAGGTGAGGCAAAAGTCAGACCGCTCTTTTCTTCTGTCTCAAGCGAGAGGGAGGAAATTTTGTGTACTAGCGATATTAATCGCCGATTCCGCAGAGTATTAAGCTGTTGTGCATTTAAATAGAATGTCAAAAAACAATCTAATTC
Source organism: Microcoleus sp. D3_18_C2 (assembly GCF_036702395.1). Lineage (NCBI taxonomy): Bacteria > Bacillati > Cyanobacteriota > Cyanophyceae > Oscillatoriales > Microcoleaceae > Microcoleus > Microcoleus sp. D3_18_C2. The sequence goes on from NZ_JAUBTG010000038.1 coordinate 16,751, forward strand.
TTGTGGGGTGGGCGTCTCGCCCGCCCTGAATATGCAATTTAAATGCGTGACAGCTTAACAACTAATAACTAAGATATCAAATTTCACCAAATAAAGCAAAGTCCGATACAGGTCGGCTAATTCTTGCTCGTTTTTAACGTAGCGTCGGATAAGTTCCCCCACGCCGATCGCACCTTCCTGCTTAATTGTCTCCAATATCTCCATCTGAATGTTAACAGATGTTCTCCTATCCTCACCAAAACTGGTAAACCTAATTGTCTGTACCTGCTTGAAAAGTTCTGGTGTGGCGATCGCACCCAGACTCAGCATCATCTCATTGCTTAAACTTCTAGTCGCATAATTAGCCAATACCCGAAACGGATCGTCGCCTAGGGGATAAGGCGGCTTCCCAGGTTTTAAAGGTGCTGACTCCGGTGCCCCCTGGCGAATTTCTGCTAATTCCCGCCACAATTGTTCGTAAGCAGCAATTACTACTTTCCAATCATAAATTTCCCTCGCCCTTTGTCGGGCATTTTCCCCCATCCGCTTTCTCAATTCGGGGTTTTCAATTAATTGGCACAACGCCAGGGTGCAAGCATCAATGTCAACTGCTGTGGCGAGGGAAGTGTGACCCATGTAAGTCGGCCAATTTAAGCTGCCGTCGAGATAATTTAGGGCTAAATCTAAACAAGATTCGGGGGGCGGGATGAGTGTGGGAATGCGGAAGCCGTCTATTTCGTGGCGTACAGATTCTTTGTATCCGTTCCAATCGGAGACTATGGCCGGGAGTCCGTTCGCCATGGCTTCTATTGGTGTCAGTCCGAAGGATTCTTGAATGTTGTCGGAAAGCGAAATGAAAATGTCGGCCGCCGACCAAATATTTATTCTAATTTCGGGCTGTCTCCCATCTAAAAAAATAGCATTCACCGAGGGACAAAATATTGGCGCGCTCTTTTTAAAGTCGGGTTCTTCTCTCGGATCTTCGATCCAACCGGCTTGAATTAAGTGGATTTTGGCTTTTGTCTGTTGTGCCGCCCGTTCTAGGGAGATGTACATGGGTACCGGATGAGCTTTTGCAGAAAAAGTCAATCTACCGACAAATAACACAACAATATCTTCGGGAGAAATGCCGAGTTCTTGTCGCATTTGGTGGCGAATATTCACTGCTTCCACACCCTGCGGAAACGCGCTGCAATCGACTCCGAGGGGAATAACGGGGAATTTGACCAAAATTTCCGGTTTACCGCCGTTGCGCTGGGCTAAATATTCAGACCACTCTCTCATAACTCCTTCTACTGCTGTTTTCACGGCGGCAGATGTGCAGATCAGGGCGTCCCAAGGCTGCATGGGTGCGGTGATCAAATCGCCGATCGCCTCCATGATGTATTTTGTACCGATCGTGTGAGTAACGCCGCAAACGCTGTAGGCCCGCTGATCGACAAATCTGCGCGCCCAAACCATCTGCGACAGAACCGGATCGGGTCGGTAAATTGTGCCCGGTTGAGATAGCAAATCCGGTCGTTCCATGGGAATCCAGCGGACTTTCCGAGGTGTTTGCAGCCAAGGTTGGATGTGCGAACAAAACTCCTTAAAGGTTGTTTCGCTATCGGCGCAACAGTAGAGAGAGTCGGCGGTTCCGTGTTGGACTAAGCTTTTGAGAAACCCTTCTCCGGCTGAATGACGCCCCAGAAGTTTTTTGCCTCCGGTGTGGTAGCCCTCTTTGTTGTATAAAACCGCTGCCGTTATATCCATTCTGAGATTTATTGCTTGAGAGTTGACTGAAGAAGCCAGAGGGCATTCGGGATCAGGCTTTGATGAAAAACCAGGAGACTGTTGTGAATCAAACCCTTGCTGTTAGGGAGGCTTGCAGAACAGGATCGCCGCTTGTCCCGCGATATCTTAAAGACGATCGTCTTAGAGTACAATGCTTACGGCTAAAGAAGGATTGGCAAGAGCGGATTTTAGTGCTATCCTCATGCCCATGCTTGGGGGCGATCGCCTTTTGGGTCTCCCATCTTATCCGATCCGGAACCAAACAGTGCCTGTGGTATAATGCTTTAGCCTTGCTAAATGCCCGATTTGCAAGTGCTTGATCAAAGCAGCAGTTCGTCGGCAAAACGTTACCTCTACTCGATCGCGTCTTTGTCTTTAAAAACCGATAATCATGTACAACCCATCTCTGCGTCAAATTCCTCGCCATTTACCTGCGGATGTAATTCCATTAAAACAGCAATCTTCTCTTTTAGACTGGTTGGAATCTAACAATCGCCTGTTAGCAAGGGATGTCCAAGAACCCGACTATCTGCACGAAGAAGAAATTTCTGAACTGATGGCAGTTGACGACAGTCCTTACGATGATTTAGAAGATGAAGTAGAAGAGGATGTGAGTGTAGGCGAAGAATAACGGGTAAAAGGGTGAAGAAATCAACCGGAAACAGGGAAGAAAAACTCAGAGATTTCTCAATCTCCTGTATCGCACCCTATTCCCCCATTGTCAATTGCTTATTCTCAAATAGTGTGTGGTGAGGAGTGTTATGGATAACTTTTTGGATGAGAAAATCTCTTTTAGTCTGCCTTTCAAACTTACAGGCAAGAATTTATTCCTGCTGCTGGGTTTGGGGCTCGGCACTGTAGCGATCGGTTTAGATGTAGTAGCGGGTAGATTTTTGAATTTACCTGCATCGCTATTTATGCCGCTAGTTGTTTGTGCTGTAGTTGCGTCGGGGTTGGGCTATGCAGTGGTGCCCGTACTCCAGCAACTAAAAGCAGGACAAATAATTCGCGAAGACGGCCCCCAAGCCCATTTGAAAAAAGCGGGAACGCCGACAATGGGAGGCATCTTTTTTATACCTGCAGGGGTAGCAGTCGCTTTACTTTGGTCTAAGTTTAACTTAGATGTTGTTGCCGTATCGGCTTTAACTTTAGCTTACGGTTTCATTGGCTGGCTCGATGACTGGCAAATTCTGCGACGCAAGTCGAACAAAGGTATTTCACCTCGGATGAAATTGGCTTTGCAAATAAGTTTTGCTGCTCTATTTTGTCTGTGGCTGATGTTTCATCAACCTGCAATTTCTACGAATGTTGCTTTGCCTTTCGGTTGGGTATTGCCGTTAGGTTTGCTGTTCTGGCCGCTGGCTGGTTTTGTGCTAGTTGCCGAAAGCAATGCTACTAATCTTACCGATGGTGTTGACGGGTTGATGGGAGGTTTGGGGGCGATCGCACTTTTGGGATTGGGCGCATCTGTAGCCTCAACTTCGCCAGAATTAATGATATTTTGCGCTTGCATCAGCGGCAGTTGTTTCGGTTTCTTAGCACACAACCGCAATCCAGCCAAGGTGTTTATGGGCGATACAGGTGCTTTAGCTTTGGGCGGTGCGTTGGGTGCGGTAGCTTTATTAACAAATAGCCTTTGGATATTATTAATTATCAGCGGGATTTTCTTTATTGAAACGCTGTCAGTAATTGCTCAAGTAGGTTATTACAAAGCTACAAAAGGGCCTGATGGAATCGGCAAGCGTCTGTTAAGAATGGCTCCACTGCACCATCATTTAGAGTTGTGCGGGTGGTTGGAAACTCAGGTTGTTGGCATTTTTTATTTAACTAACGGGGCGTTAGTGTTAATGATTCTGATGTTAACTAGCAACATTTGAGAAGAGATTGCGTGACGGATTGCACAGGGGATGTAAGAGATATTTTCTACTATTTCATAGAAACAGGCAAGATGCCTGTTCCACAATAACTGAATGCAGTTGTGGAACAGGCATCTTGCCTGTTTAAGGCTCGGAAGTTATAATTTTGAGAATTGATATCCTCAGTTAATGCAATGGAAATTAGTAACACTTTTTAATTATTTGAATAACCGCGAAGAGGGTTCTAGGACAAAGGAAGAACTACATTTGCTTATTTATCTTCCTTAGCGCCTTCGCGGTTCGTTTAATCTTACTCAATATTAGTTATGCTATCGTTTACGGTTGTTTCTGAATGACTAAAACGTTTTTACCGGAGGTTTCGGTGGTTGTGCCTGTTTACAACGGCGAGATGGATTTGCCGGAGTTGATCGAGTGCCTGCGATCGCAAACTTATCCGCCACACAGAGTAGAATATCTCTTAGTAGACAACAACAGTCGCGATCGCACTTCAGCAATCCTCCAAACAGCAGCCTCTAACCCCCCCTCACTCCCCCCCTTGGTAACGGGAGGAAGCAATTTCAATCACATAACCATTCGCCACCTCACCGAAAATCAGATTCAAAGTTCCTACGCCGCCCGCAATCAAGGAATTCGCGCATCCACAGGCGAAATCATTGCATTTACCGATGCAGACTGTCGCCCGGAATCTGACTGGCTGGAAAATTTAGTTAAGCCATTTGTTGACTTAGAAGTAGGAATTAGCGCTGGGGAAATACTCGCTTTGCCCGGTAAAACTATCTTAGAACAACACGCCGATCGCCAAAATACTTTATCTCAAAAACATACCCTCGCTCACCCTTTTTGTCCCTACGGTCAAACCGCCAACTTAGCTGTACGGAGGCTAGTCTTACAACAAATAGGATTATTTCGCCCGCATCTCACCAGCGGCGGCGATGCTGACTTGTGTTGGCGGATTTTGCGCGAAACATCCTATAAAATGTATTTTGCCGAAAATGCGATCGTCCGACACCGCCACCGTTATACAATAAAACAGTTGCAAAGTCAATGGTATCGGTACGGCGAATCTAATAAATATTTGCACGAACTCCACGGTGTCGATTTGATGCGAGAATTGACAGCACCGGAATATTTTTATCGGCTGGCTAGATGGCTGTTAAAAGAATTTCCTGTGGCTGCTGCCAAAAGTGCGATGGCCCAAGCCGATATGGTAGATTTGTTTAATACGCCGATCGGTCTAGTGAATGTTAGGGCAAGGGCGATCGGACAGCGCCAAGCCAAACTTCCTTTAGCAGCTTGGCAGATTGAGCGATTTTAATATTTTAGACCATAAGCACTTCACGGGCGGGGAGGATGCCCAACTCCTACTCCCCACAAAAAAATTGAATTCTTTGTGGAACAGGCATCTTGCCTTTTCTAAATAAGCATTTCACGGGCAGGCAGGAAGCCCAACCCCTACTCCCCACAAAAAAATTGAATTCTTTGTGGAACAGGCATCTTGCCTGTTCCTCAAAATGGTGCAAGATGTGCGATCGACAAATATTCGTTTGTACACCATCCCGCCCCTATATACCTATAAGTAGAGGTTATCGGTATAGATAAGTATGCTGAATCAGAAATATGAAAATTTAACGCAATACTTAATATAAAATTAATAAGTCTATTCTTCCCGCCTAGTATCAAAACAACGAGTAACTCGAATACTGACGCCAAAATAGCCTCTAATTCTGCCTTCTGGCTTTCGCCGTGCTGTTGTTTGCCCGATCGGAATTATTCTCAGAATTTTAAATTTTTGTAACCTTTACAGGTAATGCCAATGGCTCAAATCTTACTCCAGACCGTTTGGTTTATACCTTGCTATCCACTTATCGGCGGAGTTCTGTCGATGCTGTGGTTTCCAGCAGTTACCCGCCGCACGGGGCCAAGACCATCCGGTTACGTGAACGCCATCTTAACCTTGTTCGCTTTCTTACACGGCGTCATAGCCCTGACAGCTATCTGGAACCAACCGGCGCAACACCAGTTAATTCCCTGGCTGAATGTAGCAGGTTTAGACTTAACCATTCCCGTAGAAATCTCTGCTGTCACCGTCGGGGCGACAGTTTTGATTACCGGACTGAACTTGCTGGCGCAGATTTATGCTTTCGGTTACATGGAAATGGACTGGGGCTGGGCGAGGTTCTTTTCCCTGATGGGGCTGTTTGAAGCGGGGATGTGCGGCTTGGTACTGTGCAATTCCCTCTTCTTCAGTTACATGATTTTAGAAGTTCTGACTTTGGGCACTTACCTGTTAGTCGGGCTGTGGTTCAATCAGTCTTTGGTGGTGACAGGAGCCCGCGACGCTTTCTTAACCAAGCGGGTGGGAGATTTATTCCTGCTGATGGGAGTAGTCGCAATTCTGCCGCTGGCTGGAACTTGGAATTTTGATGAGTTGGCTGTTTGGGCTCAAACTGCAAAGCTTGACCCTACTGTAGCGACACTGTTGAGCTTAGCCTTGATTGCCGGCCCGATGGGTAAGTGCGCTCAGTTTCCCTTGCACCTGTGGCTGGATGAGGCGATGGAAGGCCCGCTACCGGCGACGATTTTGCGGAACACCGTAGTTGTGGAAACTGGTGCTTGGATATTGATTAAGTTGCAGCCGGTGATTGCTTTGTCGCCGATCGGACTGAAGACAGCTATTATTGTAGGCGCCGCGACGGCGGTTGGCGCTTCATTAATTGCGATCGCCCAAATTGACATCAAGCGCACGCTTTCCTATATAGTCAGCTCTTACATGGGCTTAGTATTTATCGCCGTCGGCACCGGACAAGCCCAGACAGCCCTGACATTAATATTTGCCTACAGTTTGGCCATGGGTTTGCTGGTGATGAGCATCGGTTCGGTAGTTTGGAACAGCATCACTCAGGATGTCCGATCTCTCGGCGGTTTGTGGGAAAAGCGGCCAATATCGGCAATATCGTTTATTGTCGGTAGCGCTGGATTGGTGGGACTACCGCCCTTCGGCTGCTTCTGGGCTTTAGAAGACTTCACATCAGGACTGTCGGAAGCTCACCCTTCCTTGTTAGGAATAGTGCTGTTTGTCAACGGTGTAACTGCTTTTGGGTTGGTGCGCGTCTTCGGTTTAGTTTTTGGCGGCAAACCAAAGCAAATGACCGAACGTTCGCCGGAAGTTCACTGGCCTTTTATCTTGCCGATGACTGTTTTAATGGGCTTTACTTTGCACGTTCCGCACTTGCTGGCTGCGTGGCATTTAGTGCCGGGGGCAAGTTTGAATTATACCGCAACTGGATTGCTAGTTTTGTCAACGGCGATCGGCATCAGTGCCGGAGCATTTGTTTACCTGAACGAAAAATGGGAAAAACCGGTACGAATTGGTTCTGAAGCTTTGCAAGACTTTTTTGCTTACGACTTTTACACGGCAAAACTTTACCGGGTGACTGTGATATTTGCAGTCGGTTTAGTTGCTCAAATCATCTCGTGGTTCGATCGCAATATTGTTGACGGATTCGCGAACTTAATCGGTTTTGCAACGGTTTTCGGCGGGCAAAGCCTCAAATACAACGTTAACGGTCAAACTCAGTTTTACGCCCTAACAATTCTGTTCGGAGTAGCAGTTTTGGGACTACTCATAAGCTGGCCTTTGCTAGCTCGCTTGTCGCTGATTGTAGGCGGGTAAAGACATATAAAATTGAAGATTTTAGGTGACAGTTTTAATCTAAAATCTTAAAAACCTGAAATCTTGAACAAAGATTTCCCACTCGTTCAAATAAGGCAGCATAAATGACCTCAGACAACAGACACTTCAATCTTTCCCGACGCAATTCCCTCAAATTTGTCGCAGGAGCCATTGGTACAGGGATACTCGCAGCAGGAGCAGGCGCTGATTTGGCTGCACCCGAACCAGCAATTGCTCAAAATGACATGACTCCCGATGCAGCTTTGCAAAAGTTAATGAGCGGGAACAAGCGGTTTGTTGAAAAAAAACGCCGAGGTTTTAACCAAAACTTATCCGATCTCGCCCAAGTGGCCATATCTCAAAAACCTTTTGCTGCTATTCTCGGCTGTTCGGATTCCCGTTTCCCTTCCGAGATTATTTTCGACCAAGGATTTGGAGATTTATTTGTCTGTCGAGTCGCCGGCAATGTGGCGACTCCCGAAGAAATTGGCAGCCTGGAATTTGGCACGTTGGTGTTGGGAGCAAAAGTGCTGATGGTAATCGGGCATAAAAGGTGCGGTGCGGTAGAAGCTACCATTAAAGGTGCTCAAGTTCCCGGTCAAATTGGCAGTTTGCTCGACGCCATTAAGCCTGCTGTAGAAAGCTCAAAAAACCAAACGGGCGATCATCTAGAAAATGCTTCAAAAGCAAATGTTATCCTGCAAACTAGAAAATTAAAAGCATCTCCAGTGATCTCTCAGTTAATTCTGGAGAATAAACTGAAAGTGGTGGGTGGCTATTACGATTTAGATACGGGTCTCATCAATAGGTTGGTTGAGTCTTAAACAGTTAACAGTTAACAGTTAACAGTTAACAGTTGACAGTTGGTAGGGGCTGTGCCCCCGTGCCCGCCCCCAGAGTTAGTTGACCTGGGACAGTTGACCTGGGACAGCAAGGGGTTTTAACAGCCTACAATTGACAGTTGACAATTGACAGCGAGGGGTTTGTAACAGCGAAAAATTGAAATTTGACAATTGACGCTTGATAACTATCAACTATCAACTCTCAACTCTCAAAGATTGACTATCAACTATCAACTCTCAATAGATTCTTTACTCTTTACTCTTCACACATTATGCTTAGTGCCTTGCTCTGGTTGCCCGCGTTGGGCGCTGCGGTAGTCGGGTTCCTGCCCGGAAACATAAATGGGATGCGCCTGCGTTCAATAGCCTCAGCTTTTGCTGCTGTTGTTTTCCTGTTGAATATCTGGCTGTTAACTCAATTCGATCCAGCAAATTCGGGACTGCAATTTCAAGAATATTTGCCTTGGATTCCACAATTAGGTTTGAGCTACAATTTGGGCATTGACGGCTTGTCATTGCCGCTGCTGGTTTTAAGTGCTTTGCTGACGCTATTAGTCATTTACGGCACGGGCGAAAAGATGGAGCGCCCCCAGCTTTACTACGCTTTGATTTTGCTAATCAATGCTGGTATTGCCGGAGCTTTGATGTCTCAAAATTTGCTGCTGTTTGTACTGTTTTACGAAGTAGAATTAATTCCTTTTTACCTGTTGATTGCGATTTGGGGCGGAAAGCAGCGGGAATACGCTGCCATGAAGTTTTTGATCTACACGGCAGTTTCGGGACTTTTAGTGCTAGCAGCATTTTTGGGTGTGGCTTGGCTTAGCGGTTCTTTAAATTTCGATTACAGTGCGATTACCACTCAAGAATTGCCGAGAAATGTGCAGTTAATCCTGCTAACAATTTTGCTAATTGGGTTGGGAATTAAAATTCCCTTGGTGCCACTGCATACTTGGCTACCGGATGCTTACGTGGAAGCTTCGCCAGCAACAGCAATTTTGCTGGGAGGGATTCTGGCGAAGTTGGGAACTTACGGTTTAGTGCGGTTTGGCTTGCAGATGTTTCCCGAAACTTGGTCGATTATCGCTCCCGGTTTAGCGATTATCGGGACTGTGAGCGTGATGTACGGTGCTTTGAGCGCGATCGCCCAAAAAGACATCAAACGCATGGTAGCCTATAGTTCGATCGGGCATATGGGCTACATCCTCGTTGCCTGCGCTGCGGGTACGAAGCTGGCATTAATCGGTGCAGTCGGGCAAATGGTAAGCCACGGCTTAATTTTAGCTTTGCTATTTTATTTAGTAGGCATCATCGAAAGCAAAGTCGGCACGCGAGATTTGGACGTGCTCAACGGTTTGATGAATCCGATGCGGGGTTTACCCACGGCTAGTTCCCTGTTAGTTTTGGGCGGCATGGCAAGCGCCGGCATTCCCGGTTTGGTGGGTTTTATTGCCGAATTTTTAGTATTTCAAGGCAGTTTCTCTATCTTTCCAATTCCCACTTTAATCTGCATTTTAGCTTCGGGTTTAACAGCCGTTTACTTTGTGATTCTGCTCAACCGCACCTGTTTTGGGAAGTTGGACAATGCCACGGCTTACTACCCTCCAGTTACGTTTGCTGAAAATATGCCGGCGCTGGTTTTGGCGGGCATCATTTTCGTGTTGGGAATTCAACCTGCTTGGCTGCTCAAGTGGAGCGAATCGACTACAAATGCGATCGTTGCTACTCTGCCGGCTGACAGGAATACCCAAGTTGCTATTAGCTATCCTTGGAAAAAATCAGCGATTGAAATCGCCTTTACACAAACGAAGTCTGTCTCCGCAGACTGAGATAGTTCAGCGATTAAAATAGGGTCGGCACTTGCCTTGTGTCCGACTATGCTGCCTCACAAATATCTACTCGTTACTAGGCTCTGTATCCAATTTTAATGCAAGATTTTGGACGCAGAGCCTCCAGATAAATACCAGGAGATGAGCGCTCATGAAACCGAAAAAACTTTTCAGTGTATCCGCCGTTACAACCCTTCTTTTAGTAATGGCAACTTCTGCTTTTGCACAAGCTATAACTCGAATTCGCGATTTGCCAGCATCGAAAACAGGAATTACCATCTCTGGCCGAGTAGTCGGTTTTGGAGAAGCTGATGAAAATGAGTGGATTTTAAATGACGGCAGCGGTCAAGTTAAAGTCGATGCCGGCCCGCGCAGGTGGCGCAATATTAATCTATCAGAAGGGGAAACAATTACCGTTGTTGGCGAAATGGATGACGGCGAATTTGATGCTTTTTCGATAACTCTGTCGAACGGATCAATTATCAACATCCGCTCTCCACAAGGCCCGCCTCCTTGGGCTGGAAAAGAGGAAAAATAACTGTAAAAAGCAGCGCTATCTTTCCGAAAAGCATGAGATTTGGGAGAACCTAATTCCCGAATAGAGCAATTTATAAATAGTAAAATTCAGTCAAACAAAGGAAGAAACAATGGTACAAACCCCTAATAAACCAGCAACTAAACTACCCCCTTCAAAACACGAATTTGCCGAAATAATTCACAGACTGGAAGCGGGCGGCGCTATGATTCCAGATACGCCGGAAAATCTGATGCAAATCATCGCTATCTGGAAAGCTTACGCGGTGCCGATGGACTTCTACTGGCGGGATTTGCTTTACATCGCCGAACGAGTATTTTTACACCCGCTTCCTTTCTTTAAATACTTTTTACCGCAAGAGTATTTAGATTTACAAAATCACTATGCAGGCGACGGTGCAGATTTGCGGATTTGGCGCGGTACTGGAAGTGTCCACCCAGAACTTTTGGAGTTCATGGAGAAGGGTGAAACTGGTAAACTCCCGCGACTGTTCCATCATTTGTGGCACGATCGCATTAACATGGAATTTGCCGAAGAGTGCATGAGGTCAATGCTTTGGCACCGGGGCTTGTACGTCCCAACCAATCAATTCGATCCTTATTTGGACAGTGACGAATATAAAGCTAATGCCGATCGCGCAATTAAAGCTTACTTCAAAAAAGACCCGTTCATGCTGGCAATTCACAAAGCATTTCCCGAAATGTTTTTAGAACAGTGCCGCCAAATGTCTTATTACAGCAATCTCGGTTTATTCTGGGAAGTAATGGCACCAGTGTTTTTTGAAGTTTCCGACTTGTACGACGAAGGGAAAATTACCACAGTCCCGCAGGCGATGGATTTCCTAGTAAATGGCATATTTGCGATCGCCGGAAGACCCATTTACCACCATGTCCAAATCGACGGTGAAACCTACGAAATCATCCCCAAATCTAAAGGTTTCACTTGGCTTTACGAAGCAGCGTTACCTTACGTGGAAGCTGTATTTTATCGCACTTCGCCATTCCGAGGCACCAAATCTTACAACGCTCAAGCTAGAGAAGTTCCTGACGACCAAAAAGACTTCCACTACGGAGTTTTGTATGCAGACAAATTCCCGGTAGGTACGGCGGGGATTCCGCCGACTTTGCTAGCACAAGATATGCTGCATTTCCTGCCGCCTTATTTGATGGATTTCTACAAACAGCGCTGTCGCGGTGAAGATGATATCCTAAATCAAATTGGGGTGACATTCCAGCGATCGATGTACTGCGTAACTTCGGCGGTGATTCAAGCGTTACGGACTGCTCTTTTGTATCCTTTAGATGACCCGAATCCAAAGCATTTGAAGGCAAATCGGGCTTTCTTTGAGTCTCAGATCGATCGCTTCTGTCGCCCGGAATACGGCATGAAATATGCTGCGAAGCTCAAGAATATTCAGACTTCGGATTATAGGTAAAAGATGTTTGCGGGAGGCATATTAGCTTCCAAGTCCGCCAATCCGTTAGTCCGCCAGGGGTTTCAACCCCTGGCTCAAAGCTCAAGTCGGTTGAAACCGACTGGGAAAAATCAGAGCTTTTTAAGCCGTTTCAAAAGTCCTATAATATTAGATTAGTTGGTCTCAGAATTATTCATCTCTCTCTTCTCTTCCTCTGCGTTCTCTGCGTTCTCTGCGGTTTAATCATTCCGATATAAAAAATAATCAATAACTATGGACAGCAAACAGCTAGCCAAATATATCGAAGCAACCGATGGGATTTCCAAACCTTGGCTGTTGGTGCAACTGCGGCTGAAAAAATTGCAAGAAAGGCGATCGGAGATTTCTGCTGAAGAGTATATGACAGAACTTACCGATATCCACAAAGATTTAATGAATCTGGGGGAATGGTGGCTGGGAATCGAAGATGAAGTGTTTTAAAATTTAATTGAAAGTTCAAGTAGGATTAAGTCGAGCGCACTTTAAAATTTATCCATCAAATCTTTTTCTTGGGCATAGACATCTCGTAGCTGTTGCAGCGCGGGCCCAGAAATGACCGATTTAACAGTAGCTACCAATTGGCCCCACTCTAGCAAGCTGTCAACGGAAACAGCTTTTTTGAACTTGTACGTGTAGAATTTAGTCCAAAATGCTGGTGCTTGCTTGCTTTTCCAGCGTTTGTACCATCTGCCAAAATCTTGAAGTGCGATCGGCTGTACTTGTAAAATAGGAGGAAAATCGGCGTAGCTAACAAAGCGGCTGATGCCTTTGGCGTGAACGTACACCATGTAACGACAGCATTCGATGCGGTAAATCTCGTCTGCTGTGATATTGAACAGGAGTGCAACTGTTTCTTCGGTAACGAATCTCGCCAGCGGATGCAGGATTGGCGATTTGTGAATTATTCTGGATTCTGCGATCGTCCGCGATTTTGCCGGAGTTTCTGATATCATGGCTAGTACACCTCTGGATATGGTTAGTAGACTTCTGGATATGGCAAATGCACTTTTTGATAGAAAGAAATAATCTGTCCAGATTAGGTTTTACAGACGATCGCCCTTTAGTTTTCCAGGCCGGGGGGCGATCGCTCTTTACATATAAAATTGTACGACGCAATTGCATCAACTGTCAAGCATGGGTTTAGTCAGGCTAAAAATTCGGGAACTAGCGGCGGAGAAGGGCTGGACGCTTAAGGAAGTATCCGATCGTTCCGGGGTAATTTATAGCACTGTCAGAAGCTATGCTCGTCGTCCTGAAATGGCAATGGTTGACTTTACTTGCCTGCGGAAGTTAGCTCGGACTTTTGATGTGATGATTGAGGATCTGGTTGAGGTTTTGGAGGAATAGGTCGATCGACCTTAAGTTGTCTAGACCGGGGGCGATCGCTTTTTTAGATGCAATTATCTTAAAACGCAACTGCATTATTTGTCAAGCATGGGTTTAGTCAGAGTTAAAGTGCGAGAGCTAGCGGCCGAGAGAGGCTGGACATTCAAGGAGGTGGCTGAGCGATCGGGCGTGATCTATAGCACCATAACCAGCTATGCTCGTCGTTCAGAAATATCAATGGTTGACTTTACCGCCCTGTACAAGTTAGCGCGGGCCTTTGATGTGATGATTGAGGACTTGGTGGAGATTATTGAGGAATAGGTAGATCGTCCGCGATTTTGCCGGAGTTTCTGATATCATAATAGACGCATCTCTTGATTGTAGGTGTGTACATCTTTTTGTTGTAGATGTGCAGGACAGAGATTATCTGTCCTGATTAGGTTTAATAGGCGATCGCCCTTAGTTGTCCAGACGTGAGGCGATCGCTTTTTCAGATATCTAATATTAAACGACAGCAGATTGTCATTTGTCAAGTCAGTATGAGCAAAGGCTTAGTGAGGTTGCGGATTCGGGAGTTTGCGGCCCAGAACGGCTGGACACTTAAGGAAGTTTCCGATCGATCGGGCGTTGGTTACAGCACCATCAGAAACTACGCCCAATGTCAAGGCATGACAACCGTTAATTTTGCCTACTTGCACAGGTTGGCTCGCACGTTTGACGTAATGATTGAGGATTTGGTGGAGATTTTGGAGGAATAGGTCTATCGGCCACGATATTGACTGATTTTCAGATATCATGGTGAGTCAACCTAAGAATTGCATCAACTGTCAAGCATGGGTTTAGTCAGGCTAAAAATTCGGGAACTAGCGGCGGAGAAGGGCTGGACGCTTAAGGAAGTATCCGATCGTTCCGGGGTAATTTATAGCACTGTCAGAAGCTATGCTCGTCGTCCTGAAATGGCAATGGTTGACTTTACTTGCCTGCGGAAGTTAGCTCGGACTTTTGATGTGATGATTGAGGATCTGGTTGAGGTTTTGGAGGAATAGGTCGATCAACCTTTCCACTTTTCCACTATAAACCCTTGTGTCTCGTCTTGTCAAGACGCGCTTAAGCAGTTGGCATCGCAGATAAAAGCTCAGCTTAAAGGTGCTAAGATTTAGTCTAAGTTGTTAATCTCCCGTTACCTTTGTGACTAGAGCCAGTACCGCCATTGGGGTTAGCCCCATAATTAAGGAACTTGTGCAGAAAAAGGCGCTAGCAACCAGGCTAACGCTGAAGGAAATCATCTATGTCGGGATGCTGGCGATCGACGAGTTAGACGAAAAGCGCTTACAAGAGTTGGCTGATAAGGTGCATCAGATGCAGGTAAAGGGCGAGATTTGAGGGGAAAAGGGCGATTCCCTACGGGATAGCTACGCTTCACGCCCTTTTGGTGAAGTGAGGTTCGGGGCGATCGCATATTCAAAAATTTTCCCGCCTATATTTTTCGTATAAATAAGCATCTCGGAGTTGTTGCAAAGCTGTTTCTGAGAATAGGGATTTGACTACAGCTACCAAGAGGCCCCATGCAAGCTGTTTATCCGCAGTAGTAGCGTATTTGAATTGATGTATATAAAATTGTGTCCAAAAATCAGGTGCTTTTTTGCCTTTCCAGCGTTTGTACCATCTGCCAAAGTCTTGAAGTTTCGGTAATTCTACTTCTAAAATTGGCGGAAAATCGGCATAACTGACAAACCGACTGATGCCTTTGGCGTGGACGTAGACCATGTAGCGACAGCATTCGATGCGGTAAATCTGGTCTGTTGAGATATTGAACAGCAGTGCAACAGTTTCTTCTGTGACAAATCTTGCCAGCGGATGAAGGACTGGGGACTTGTGGATAATTTTGGAGCAGGCGAAGGTGCTTGATTTTAGCTGGAATGCTGCTATCATGGTGGATAACTTAGACAGTTGATACCTGTCTACATAAGTTTTAAAGGCGATCAGCCTTAAGTTGTCTAGACCGGGGGCGATCGCTTTTTTGTATTTTTTACACTATAGCATGATTAACTGTAGTTAGTCAAACATTATTGTACTTAATCGGATGGAGGATGGTAACATCAAGGAAAGTTGTTATTAATAGTTGATTATTCTTCGTGGCTAAAACTAATACTGCGATCGCGGTCAGTTCCGTGATCAAGGAAGTCATTCAAAAACAAGCGCTAGCGACCAGACTAACTCAGAAAGAAGTAGTGTATTTGGGAATGCTGGCAATTGATGCACTCGATAAGGAAAGCCGCCAAGAGTTGGCGGACAAGGTGCATCAAATGCAGATGAATGGGGAGATTTGAAGAGATAAGGGCGATCGCCATTTTGGTGAAGTGAGGTTCGGGGCGATCGCACTTCTCAAAACTTCAAGAACTGGCGAGCTTAGCTTTTTGATTGCTTGTATGCTCTTAGCCAATTTAAGCCCCGCTTAGCACCTAGTTTTTTCTGCATATCTTCCAGAGAGCTATAAACACGCTTATCGCGGATCAGCTTTGCGTATCCCTCTTTAACTCCAGGGATTGAGGTAAGGTCAGATTTGGGATTGTTAATAAAATCCAAGAAATCTGTAATATCTTGAGGCTCAACAACTCTTTCATTGAGCTTTGACTGCAAAACAGCTTGTTCAATAGCCTTTTCTGCTTCTGGTTGTTTGGCTGCAATCACAAACACCCACAGCCTGATTAGATTAGCTTCCTTAGTTGCTTCATAAATCGGTAAACCTGTGAGTAAATGGTATTGATCTTCTTCATCGGTGAGACAAACAATAGGCAGAGACAGGTTAAAGTTCCAATCTCTAACAGATTGGGAAACTTTTTTGAGGAGTGAGGTTGAGGTGCCTGACTTTTCTTGAGAAACTTCTATCTGATTTAAGAATAAAAGAGCAGGTTGGCTCTCAAGTTTTTTGTAAAAGTTGACCATGTTACTTACTGCTATTCCTTTCTAAGTTATCTATTTGTTTGACGATTTGTTCGGTCAAAGTTGAAAATTGTGTTGCTACACTACTCGCTGCTTTATTCTGCTCAGCAAATAAAGAAAGAGGTTGGCGAGCATGAGAAGCTTGACCAACAGCGGTAGCTCGCTTTATCTCTGTAAGAAGAGGAATATCTCGGAATATCTTAGAAACTAAAGCTTTTATAGTAGTGTGTAGCTTGACATTTTCAACCATCATAGGAACTATTCCTAAGATATTTCCTCTTGTACCATTGGTATTGTCTTGAATTTCTTTTGCCTCTTTTATGGGTTTCCTAATTGCATATACTGAGAGATACTCCATTTGCGAAGGTATAATGACATACTGAGCAGCAATGAGACCATTCTGAGTAACAGCAGTAAAGCTAGGGGGCGTATCAATAACTACATAGTCATAATCGTGTGACAAACCTGATTTCCAAAGGGCATTGTCAAGTTTCTTATTCCAAAAAGCACCTAATTTTAAAATGTTACTGTCTGTCGTTTTGTAACTACCTGGGATAACATCTATTCTTCCCTTTATACCCTTAGCAAGACTGATAACTTTATTTAAAGATGAAGGTTGAATACATTCCTTATAGCTCAAATTGGCTGAGGAGTATTCTAAAAATTCAATGAGTTCTTTTCGCTCTTTAAAGGACTCCAAAATTGTGACAAACTCTTTCAAATTGGTAGCATTATCTAACTCATCAGCTTTATTAACTCCTAAAGATAAACTAGCATTAGCTTGATCGTCCAAGTCAACAACTAAAACTCTATTACCTATTTTCGCTAATTCATAAGCGATGTTAACGACTAACGTGGTTTTGCCAACTCCACCCTTAGCTGTGTAAATTGCAATTGTACGCATTTTAACTGTATCCAAAAAATTTCTAACAAAATTTGCTACTGGTTGAACTTGTTCTGGGTTTTCTATATTGTGCTTGCACTTTAGAGTCGCTGACCCTTGTGTATATTCGTAAATCTCTACTGAAAATGGGTCAATTAGTATCCCAAATTTTGTATGAGAGTATTTCAGATACGTTCCTAACTGAGTGCGAGCTGCTTCATCAAGTCTAGTTTTAGCTGTCTTAATTTCAACCAGAAAGTTAATATACCGGCTCACGTCTTCTACTAAGAAATCAACTTCTTTTTGAGTCCAATCCATCTGATGATTGGCAATCAGCCTGGGTACTTTAACCTTAAACTCTGGAATCCAGTGAGAATAACTACTCTTGCGAGGCAAACCCGCCATCTCTAGCATTGTCTGAACCAGATGCAGAGACACATAAGCCTCATTATTCCAGTCAGAAGACAGTTGAACCATGTTGAAGACTCAGGCTTTTCTCTATTATTACCCACAATGAGGTTTAGAGGATCGATCGCCCTGAGATTCCTGATTAACAGCTTCAGTTAAACAACATATACAAAAAAATCCCCCGCCAGAAGGCAGGGGATTTGATTTAATTACCTACAAAACCAGACTTCGGAATTATCCGAATTTCCCGGCCGTCGAGGCAATTACAAAGGCCGCGTAAGTGAGGACGTTGCCCACAGTAAAGTGAACTAAGCCAACCAAACGACCTTGGACGATCGACAAAGCAACAGGCTTGTCTTTCCAGCGAACCAAGTTAGCCAAAGGAGTGCGCTCGTGAGCCCAAACCAAAGTCTCGATCAACTCTTGCCAGTAACCTCTCCAAGAGATCAGGAACATGAAACCAGTTGCCCAAACGAGGTGTCCGAATAAGAACATCCAAGCCCAGACTGACAAGTTGTTAGTACCATACGGGTTGTAACCGTTGATCAACTGAGAAGAATACAGCCAGAGGTAATCGCGGAACCAGCCCATCAGGTAGGTAGAAGACTCATTGAACTGAGCCACGTTACCTTGCCAGATGCCCAGGTGCTTCCAGTGCCAGTAGAACGTTACCCAAGCTAGGGTGTTCAACATCCAGAATACAGACAGGTACATCGCGTCCCAAGCAGAGATGTCGCAAGTACCGCCACGGCCGGGGCCGTCGCAAGGGAAAGCATAACCGAAGTCTTTTTTGTCCGGCATCAGCTTAGAACCGCGTGCATCCAGAGCGCCCTTGACCAAGATCAAGGTGGTGGTGTGCAAGCCTAGTGCGATCGCGTGGTGAACCAAGAAATCGCCAGGTCCGATCGCCAAGAACAGAGAATTAGTACCGCTGTTAATCGCATCCAACCAGCCTGGGAGCCATACGTTGCCGTAGTTGGGCCAAGCGGTAGAAGCAATGCTGTCAGGGTTAGACAACAGCACGTCCATGCCGTAGAGAGCTTTTCCGTGAGCAGCTTGGATGAACTGTGCGAACACTGGTTCAATCAAGATTTGCTTTTCAGGAGTTCCGAAAGCAACTACAACGTCATTGTGAACGTACAAGCCGAGAGTGTGGAAGCCCAAGAACAGCGACACCCAGCTCAAGTGAGAGATAATCGCTTCTTTGTGCTGCAACACGCGATCGAGCACGTTGCCTTTGTTTGCTTCAGGATCGTAGTCCCGCACCAAGAAGATAGCTCCGTGGGCGAAAGCGCCGACCATGATAAATCCAGCAATGTACTGGTGGTGAGTGTAAAGCGCAGCCTGAGTCGTGAAGTCCTTACCTATAAAAGCGTAGGGAGGCATCGCGTACATATGCTGTGCTACCAAGGAGGTAATTACACCCAAAGCAGCGAGGTGAAATGCCAGTTGGAAGTGCAGCGAGTTGTTGTAGGTTTCATACAAGCCTTGGTGAGGCAAGTTGAACTGTCCTTCACTCTTGCCGCCGACCAAACCAGCCTTAGAATCCAACATCTCTTTGATGCTGTGACCGATACCGAAGTTAGTCCGGTACATATGACCGGCAACGATAAACAGAACTGCGATCGCCAAGTGGTGGTGAGCGATGTCTGTCAGCCACAGGGATTCTGTTTGAGGGTGGAAGCCACCCAAGAAAGTCAGAATTGCGGTTCCAGCGCCTTCGGAAGTACCGAAGACATGGTTCGCTGCATCTGGATTCTCGGCGTATACGCCCCAGTTACCACTGAAGAACGGAGCCAAACCGGCCGGGTGAGGTGGGGTAGACAAGAAGTTGTCCCAACCTACGTGCTGTCCGCGAGATTCGGGGATAGCAACGTGAACCATGTGACCAGTCCAAGCCAAAGAGCTGACACCGAACAAACCAGCCAAGTGGTGGTTGAGGCGAGATTCAGCATTTTTGAACCAAGACAAGCTGGGGCGGTACTTGGGCTGGAGGTGCAACCAACCTGCGAACAGGAAGACAGCCGCCAGTAGTAGCAAGAAGATAGCTCCTTGATACAGGTCGGCGTTTGTCCGAATCCCTTGGGTGAACCACCAATGGTAGACACCAGAGTAAGAGATATCCACCGGGTTAGAAGCGCCCCCTTGAGTGAAAGCTTCTACTGCAGGAGCGCCGAATTGCGGGTCCCAAATCGCGTGAGCGATCGGGCGGACGTTTAGAGGGTCTTTAATCCACTGTTCAAAGTTACCTTGCCATGCTACGTGGAACAGGCTGCCCGATGTCCACAAGAAAATGATTGCTAGGTGGCCGAAGTGAGAAGCAAAAATCTTTTGGTAAAGATTTTCTTCGGTCATGCCATCGTGGCTTTCAAAGTCGTGTGCTGTGGCAATCCCGTACCAGATCCGCCGTGTGGTCGGGTCTTGGGCAAGGTCTTGGCTAAATTTTGGAAATTTCGTTGCCATAAGCCTTGATTAATCCTGAATCCTGAACAAAATTGAAGGGATTCGGTTCGGAGTTTGGATTCTCGATTTGAGATTCCTCCCAAATCGAGAATCCAAAACCTAGGGGTAGTTTACCCTACCGAAATGATTCGCGCTAGGAAAAATGCCCACGTAGTGACAATTCCTCCTAGGAGGTAGTGAGCTACACCCACAGCCCGACCCTGAATAATGCTCAGAGCGCGAGGCTGAATCGACGGAGCTACCTTAAGCTTGTTGTGAGCCCAAACAATCGACTCAATCAGTTCTTGCCAGTAGCCGCGGCCGCTGAACAGGAACATCAAGCTGAAGGCGAAGACGAAGTGTCCAGCTAGGAACATCAGACCGTAGGCCGACAGTGCCGAACCGTAGGACTGAATCACCTGAGAAGCTTGCGCCCAAAGGAAGTCCCGCAGCCAGCCGTTAATCGTGATTGCACTTTGTGCGAAGTTGCCACCGGTAATGTGAGAAATTGTGCCGTCTGGCGATACTGTTCCCCACACGTCCGACTGCATTTTCCAGCTAAAGTGGAAAATCACGATCGAGATGCAGTTGTACATCCAGAACAAGCCTAGGAACACGTGATCCCAACCAGAAACTTGGCAGGTGCCGCCACGGCCGGGGCCGTCGCAAGGGAACCGGAAGCCCAAGTTGCCTTTGTCAGGAACCAAGCGAGAACTGCGTGCAAACAACACGCCTTTCAAAAGAATCAGGACTGTAACGTGAATGGTGAAAGCGTGGATGTGGTGGATCATGAAATCCGCCGTACCCAACTCGATCGGCATCATCGCTACTTTGCCGGCGACTACTACTGCACCGCCGCCAAAAGCATGGCTAACGATTTCCGTAGCATTAGGCGCTGTTGTGCCCGGAGCCAAAGCGTGGATGTTTTGCACCCACTGGGCAAATATCGGACGCAACTGAATCCCGGTATCCGAGAACAAATCTTGAGGACGACCGAAAGCCCGCATCGTGTCGTTGTGAACGTACAAACCGAAGCTGTGGAAGCCCAAGAATATACAAACCCAGTTCAGGTGGGAAATGATCGCATCTCTATGACGGATCACGCGATCCAACAAGTTGTTGACATTTCCAGCGGGATCGTAATCCCGAACCATGAAGATTGCTCCGTGAGCGGCTGCTCCAACAATCAGGAATCCGCCAATCCACATGTGGTGGGTGAACAGGGATAGCTGAGTCGGGTAGTCGGTCGCGATGTACGGATACGGAGGCATCGCGTACATATGTTGGGCGACGATGATGCTCAAAGAGCCCATCAGTGCCAAGTTAATCGACAGTTGCGCGTGCCAAGAATTAGTCAGGATTTCGTAGAGACCTTTGTGACCTTCACCAGTGAAGGGGCCTTTGTGGTTCTCTAGGATTTCTTTCATGCTGTGGCCGATGCCCCAGTTCGTCCGGTACATATGACCAGCGACGATGAATAGCACTGCCAAAGCTAAGTGGTGGTGTGCTGTATCAGTCAGCCACAAACCGCCTGTGGTGGGGTTCAGACCGCCTTTGAAGGTCAGGAAGTCTGTATATGCGCCCCAGTTGAGGGTGAAGAAGGGGGTTAAACCTTTAGCGAAACTCGGGTAGATGTCAGCCATCAAGCCCGGTGTCAAAATCCACTCGTGCGGCAGGGGGATGTCGGCAACTGTTTTGATCAGCTTACCGCCGACTGTCAGCGGTGCACCTGCATCGATCGCGTCCATGCAAGCATTGATCGGCAGAGCCACGTGAATTTGTTGTCCTGCGAAGCCCAAGCACCCGCAGCCTAACAAAACTGCCAAGTGGTGGTTCATCATCGATTCCACGTTCTGGAACCATTCCAGTTTCGGAGCGCGGACGTGATAGTGGAACCAACCGGCAAACAGCATCAAAGCTGCCATTACCAGGGCGCCGATCGCAGTGCAATATAGCTGGTATGAGTTAGTGATGCCGTTGGCGCGCCACAGTTGGAATAGACCAGAGGTGATCTGAATCCCGTGAAAGCCGCCGCCTACATCTGCATTTAAAATTTCTTGACCAAAAATCGGCCAGACCACTTGAGCGCTGGGCTTGATGGCTGTAGGATTTGTCAGCCAAGCTTCGTAATTGGAAAATTTAGCGCCGTGGAAATATGCGCCGCTCAACCATACGAAGATTACTGCCAAGTGGCCGAAGTGAGCGCTAAAGATTTTGCGCGAAACGTCTTCTAAGTCACTTGTATGACTGTCAAAGTCGTGAGCGTTAGCGTGGAGGTTCCAAATCCAAGTGGTGGTTTTTGGCCCCTTAGCTAGAGTGCGATCAAAATGACCGGGTTTTGACCACTTCTCGAAAGAAGTTGGAACCGGATTTTTATCGACTACTACCCTAGCTTTTACCTCTCGCTCTGGAGGACTAATGGTCATGAAGACTCTCCTCTCGGTAAGACAAGGAACGAGAACTGAACACTGTACCGGACACTCCCCACGCTTGATTAGGCGGGGGATTCTCGAAAAAGCCGACACTTCACTGCACTTTACTCTTTGCAGAGCTAGACGCAGGTGCATCGTCTCCCCAAGCATTTTGCTTCTGTGAAGAAGCCAGTTTCCCAGTGTCGCTAACAATGTGACTGGGTACTGCCAACTCTTCTCGCTATCTGGAGCCGCCGATCGCCTCCTTGATTCAGACTTGATACGGCTGCTCCTTTTGAGGGAGTTTTATGAATTATAAGCTTGCTAGAGGAGTATTAATCGCTTGTTAACAATACTTAAAAAAGCCTCTATTCTTGATGTAATAACGCCTTTAAATCCCACAGTCGCTCTAAAAAGTCAAGGGGTACTGCCATTAACTTTACAAAACTCAAAGATAAGGTAATTTAGGAATACTCATTTGTAGATATATGTTTGGGAAAAAGGCTACAGCAATTAAAAGTAGGAGACGATGGGTTGCCCGCTGCTGCCTCAATCCGGGTTCCTACGCGGCTTGGGAATTCCAAAGCCGGCAATTCCCCAATACTAAATTCATTTTTGGGCTATAGTTCCCTATGAGAAGGCTTCTAGGAGTATGGTTGCGTGATTGGGATCAATTGGCACAGAACGGTTGCGGGCAGGCTGCTGGCATTGTTCGCAGTAGCAGTATTAATTTTGGGTTTAGCAAGTTGTGGCGCGGGCCATCCCGAATTGCCCAAACCAGGGAACAAGAGCGGCTCAGCTACCGCCCCAGTAAACAGAATCTCAGAGGTTTCTCCCCCAGAAGCCATTCAACAACTGCGTCAGGCTCTAGAAATCTACCAGCCTCAAATTAGTATTTTGAATCCAAAACCTGACGAAGTGCTTCAGGATATAAATGTATCTGTTGAGTTCCAAGTGAAGGACTTGCCCATTTTCAAAGATGCAAACTTGGGTTTGGGCCCCCATCTGCAAGTTTTATTAGACAACCAACCTTATGCAGCAGTTTACGACATCAACCAACCTTTAACGCTTTCCGACTTAGATCCGGGAACCCATACCCTGCAGGTGTTCGCCGCCCGCCCTTGGGAAGAAAGCTTTAAAAACGAAGGTGCGGTGGCTCAAACCACCTTTCACGTTTTTACCAAAACAGACGACAATAATCCCGATCGAAAATTGCCCCTATTAACGTACAACAGCCCCCAAGGCAGCTACGGGGCAGAACCCATCCTGCTCGACTTTTACTTGACAAATGCCCCCCCGCACGAAGTGGCGCAAGAAAATTTCCAAGATGAAATACTCGATTGGAAAATTCGAGCCACAGTCAACGGCCAAAGCTTTGCGATCGACCAGTGGCAACCTATATATCTTAAAGGATTCAAACCAGGGAAAAACTGGGTACAGCTAGAATTAATTGACGAACGGGGAAATATCGTCAAAAACGCCTTTAATAATACAGTCAGACTGATAAATTTCCAACCGCTCGGCCAAGAGCCTCTTTCAAAATTAGTGCGGGGCGAACTAACAGCAGCAGAAACTCGCGGTATAGTCGATCGTACCTACCAAGCCCCCGCTCCCACACCAACCCCAACCCCCGAACCGACACCGACACCTGCATTAGAAAAAACACCAGTTGTCCAACCCTCACCCACGCTTCCAGAAACCCCTGTTACCCAACCGAACTTAGAGCCCACAGTCGCTCCCGAAGTTGCTCCCATTCAAGCAATAGAACCGACACCAACAGCAACTCCACAGTTAGAAGCGCCGAAAATTGTAGAACCAATTCCAGTAATAGAACCGACACCGACAGCAACTCCACAGTTAGAAACCCCTAAAATTTTAGAACCAGTTCAAATAATAGAACCGACCCCAACAGAATCTCCCCAAACAAAAAAACAGGAATATAAAGGATACTACAATCGGTTCCGCAACTTCCTGCATCAAGAACCCCAACCTGCTAATCATTCAGAGCCACCAGCCCTGCCAGAAATAACAGAAAAAGCTCCAGTACCAAAAGTAGTCGCTCCCGCGATACCAGAACAGTCTCCCAATCTTGTACCGCCAACGCCACCAGTTGCCGCTGAAACTGCTAGCCAGCCAACCAGCGAATTAGCCCCTCCCGAACCAACAGTTTCCGAACCCAAAAATCAGCCAAAATCCGAACAAAAAGTCGAATTTGCCACCTAACAAAAACTTTCTGGGCTTCGTGGCATGGGCGTCCCGCCCGCGATCCAGTCGAATTTGCCACCTAACAAAAACTTTCTGGGCTTCGTGGCATGGGCGTCCCGCCCGCGATCAATCTGCGGTCAAAAATCAAAAATTAGGACACTAAAAAATGACCTACCTCGAAACAGCAGCCAAATTCTACAGCGATGTTGCCGAAACCCCCCAAATCGGACTTTGCTGCGTCCAAAGCAGCCCCTTGCAATTGCCAGGATTAAAAATTCCCGAACAAATGCAAGAAATGAATTACGGCTGCGGCACAACCGTTCACGCCGCCGAACTTGTAGGCAATCCCTTCGTGCTTTATGTAGGCGTCGGCGGCGGCTTAGAAGCACTACAATTTGCGTATTTTTCTAGACACAAAGGAGCGGTTATTGCCGTCGATCCAGTTCCAGCAATGCGAGATGCGGCTGCACGAAACTTGGAAATAGCCGCCCACGAAAATGATTGGTTCGATCCGAGTTTTGTGGAAATTTGTGAAGGCGATGCTTTTGCCTTGCCGGTGCCGGATGCTTCTGTAGATGTTGTCGCCCAAAACTGCTTGTTTAATATCTTTGAACCGGCGGATTTAGCTAAGGCATTAAAAGAAACCTATCGGGTGTTAAAACCGGGCGGCAGATTGTTGATGAGCGATCCGATCGCAACTCGCCCCATTCCGCAGCATTTGAAGGAAGACCAACGCTTGCGAGCCCTGTGTTTGTCCGGCGCTTTGACATACGCAGAATACGTTCAACACCTTGTAGACGTTGGTTTTGGGCAAGTCGAAGTGCGGGCGCGCCGTCCTTACCGATTGCTGGACAAACACAATTATCAATTGGATGCGGATTTGCTGTTAGAAAGCCTGGATTCGGTGTCTTTCAAAGTGGATGTACCGGATGACGGAGCTTGCATTTTTACTGGCAAGACGGCGATTTATACGGGGTCTGAAGAGCTGTTTGATGACGGGGCAGGTCACGTTTTGCAGCGGGGAGTTCCGGCGGCTGTCTGCGATAAAACTGCTGGGAAGTTGGGGGGATTGATGCCGGATAAGGTGTTAATTACTGATTCGACTTGGCATTATAACGGTGGCGGTTGCTGTTAGATTTATTTCGGAATAATGTGGCTGTAATCTTTGGGGAATAGAGCATTTCTCAAAGAAGTGAGGTGTGGGCGCTTCCTATGCCCTCTTTTCACCTCATGTTAGTGAGCAATGGTATAAGCTGTCGCGCATTTGAATTGTATATTCAGGGCGGGCGGGACGCCCAACCCTACTCCCCACAAGACTTTGATTTTTTTTGACATACAATTTAAAGGCCGCAACAGCTTAGAGGTCTCTAATTTTAGACTTCGCCTCAAATTTTCATCAAATTTTTATTTCCCCCTGACATCCTAGCGGGAGAAGGTTCACAACTCTGAAGTAAGGAATAGATTGCTCTTGAGAGGAGTGGCTGTCTTCATCACCCCCGTTCGCTAAATGTGAGGAGGAAATTTCCATGCTATCGAAATCTTTAAATTCAAGTTCATTATCGATCGTCCGTTACGGGTCTAGTTTTGTTTTGGGATTAGTTTTGTGCACGGCTTCGGCCCCGGTGCTGGCGCACGTTGGGCATGACAACGAGTTTGCAGGTGGCGATGCGGCGAAGATTATGCAGCCGATCGAGGTCGATGCCAGTAAAGCAACCGCATTGGGAATTAAGACAGAGGCGATCGCCCCCACGACCGATGGAGGTATTCTAAAAATTCCCAGCACCAGTTTGATTGATGCCAATGGGCAAAAGCTCGTCTACATCCAAGAGGGAACGACATACAAACCCATCTCGGTTCAGGCTGGTACCGACTCTGGAGATGTGGTGGAAATTAAAGAAGGCAATTTAGTTCCGGGAAATCAGATTGTGATGCAGGGGGCAACGCTTTTGTACTCCGAGGCATTGCGAGGTAAACCTCCGGCCCAAACGCAGGCATCACCCGCTACATCGCAGGCAGAAACGCAAGCATCACCCGCTACATCGCCTGCAGAAACGCAAGCATCGGCCGCTACATTGCCAGCAGAAGCGCAGCCTGCTCAAGGATCGTCACCTTTGATGTGGGTAGCAGGCGCAGGAGTTTTACTGATGGGTGGATTCGCCCTCTTTGGGTTAAAAGGCAAGGACTAATAGACATTCAAAAACCAAGATTTTTGGTAACAGTCGATCGCGACGGAGTAAATCTCTTTACTCCGTCTCCTAAAAACTTGCCTAATGCTATCCAAATTTCATCCTTATGTTAAACGTCATCCCCAAATGGTCTATTGCTCAACGATGGTTAGTGGTGATCGGGGCGCTCGCCCTGACCATCTGGAGCCTGTATACTGTAAGTCGAATGCCCCTCGACGTGTTGCCCAACTTTGCGCCCCCTCAAGTAGAAGTACAGACAGAAGCCCCCGGTCTAGCCCCGGAAGCGGTCGAATCGTTGGTGACTTTACCGCTAGAAAGTGCGGTCAACGGAACACCAGGAGTTGAAGTCGTCCGTACCTCCTCAGCCGTAGGAATTTCTGTATTGCGGGTGGTGTTTAAGTGGGGAACTGACCCCTATCAAGCTCGTCAACTCGTGGCAGAGCGATTGCAGGACGCGCAAGACCGATTACCCGAAGGAATTGGTACACCGCAGATATCGCCCCTAGCTCCCCCCATCGGGACGGTGATTCAATATGCGTTCACGTCTGACACTACATCGATCATGGAAGTGCGGCGTTTGGTGGATGGCAAAGTCAACAATCGCTTGTTGGCAGTTCCCGGCGTATCGCAAGTGCTGGTTTACGGCGGAGATTTGCAGCAGTTTCAGGTGATTGCGAATCCTGAAAAACTCCAAGCGTTGAAGGTTTCCCTTCAGGAAGTCGTCAAGGCGACAAACGAGGCAAATGCCAAAACCGCCGGTGGATTGTTGATTGACCCCGAACGTGAATTGGTGATTCGAGGCGAGGGACAAATCCAGAACATCGAAGATTTGCAAAAAGCGGTCGTCAAGGTGCAGGAAGGAAAAGCGATTCTACTGCGGGATGTGGCAGAGGTGAAGATTGGGGCTGCACTCCAGCGAGGCGATGCCAGTTGGAATACTAAACGGGCTGTGGTCGTGATGGTCAACAAGCAACCTTTGGTGGATAGTCCCACCGTCACCCAAGCCATCATCGAGGCGATGGAGGAAATTAAACCAGGTTTACCCAAGGATGTGAAGGCGAATGTCACTTTCCGGCAAGATGCCTACATTGATGCCTCAGTTGGTAATGTGCGATCGGCGTTGATCGAAGGCAGTTTGATTGTCGCAGCCATCCTGATTCCCTTTCTGATGAACTGGCGCACCCTCACCATCTGTTTGCTGGATTTCTTTCTCTCGCTACTGTTCTCGCTGTTAGTGTGTTCCTGGATCGGGCTGGAACTCAACACCATGACCCTCGGCGGATTGGTAGTGGCGATCGGGACAGCAGTGGATGATGCGATCGTCTACTGCGAAAATACCGATCGCCGCTTACGGGAAAATCGCCTCTCGCCCAATCCCCAGCCACCACTGGAGATTATTTTTGAGGGTTCTCAGGAAGTGCGCGAGTCGCTGATTGGAGCCACGTTAATTGGCATTATTGTCTTTTCACCGATTTTCACACTCTCTGGGGTAGAGGGGCGGATCTTCACCCCCATGGGCATTGCCTATCTGGTGGTGGTTGTCATCTCCAGCCTGGAATCCCTAGTAATCTCCCCTGCATTGTGTGCCATTCTGCTGCCCCACAGCCGGATGCAGACAACAGAACCTTTCCTAGCACTGTTTTCCAAGCGAGTTTACCATCCGTTGCTACAGTTGGCGATGCGTCGCTCTAGCTTAATTTTAGGAATGGCAACAGCCTCAATGGTAGCGGCCATGCTGATTGTGCCGACGTTAGGACGGGATTTTCTGCCAACATTCCAGGAACGATCGCTGATGAATGCGATCGCCCTGTATCCGGGTTCCTCACTCGAAGCAACCAATCGCGTTGGCTTAGCGATTCAAAATGCCCTTAAGGAGGACCCCCGATTTGAATCAGTACAACTGCGATCGGGGCGTGCTCCGGGCGACCCGGATGCGGCATCGGTGAACTTGGCACACTTAGACGTGGAACTGAGTGAAGCTGCGATGCAAAACCGTCCTGCCTCGATTCAAGCCTTGCGGGAGGCATTGGGTCAGTTTCCGGGAGTTGCCACCAATGTCGGTGGATTTATCAGTCACAGAATGGATGAAGTGTTGTCGGGGGTCAGGAGTGCGATCGCCATTAAAGTATTCGGCAACGATTTACAAGAACTACGCCGCATAGGAGAACAAATCGAAACGACAATGAAAGACGTGAAGGGATTGGTAGACCTTCAGCTTGAGCCCCAAATACCGATCCGTCAAGTACAAATTCAATTTAACCGAGATGCAGCCGCTCGCTACGGATTGACGATCGCCCAATTGTCCGATTTCACGGAAACAGCCCTGAATGGTCGCGTGGTTGCTCAAGTGCCCGATGGTCAACAGTTGGTCGATGTGTTGGTTTGGGTCAACGAATCAGCCCGTCGCAATCTCAACACGATTCGCAACCTTCAAATTAATGCCCCAACAGGTCAAATTATCCCGCTTTCGCAAGTGGCAAAGGTTGAGTTTGGCAATGGGCCCAATACGATTAACCGGGAAAACGTCTCGCGTTTAATTGTAGTGTCAGCCAACGTACAGGGACGCGATGTTGCGTCGGTCGTCGGTGACATTCGTGCCAAGGTAAAGCAATCAGTGCAACTGCCCCAAGGCTACTATATTCAGTACGGCGGACAGTATGAGTCAGAACAACGCGCTGCTCAAAACTTCCTAATTTTCGGAATATTAGCAGTGCTAGCGATCGCTGTATTGATGTACTTCACCGTGAAATCCGTTCCTGCGATGCTGATGGTGATGATCAATTTACCATTAGCACTGGTTGGCGGTGTCATCTCCGTGCTGCTAACGGGCGGCGTTATCTCAGTTCCGTCAATGGTGGGCTTTGTGACGCTGTTTGGCGTAGCGACGCGCAATGGATTGCTGCTCGTAGACAACTACAACACCAAACTGGCACAAGGAATGCCGCTTCCCAAAGTCATTGTCGAAGGCTCGATGGAACGGTTGCTGGCGATTCTGATGACAGCACTCACCTCGGCATTGGGGATGATTCCCCTGGTTTTAAGCGGTGGCGCTGGTAAGGAATTGTTGCAGCCTTTGGCGATCGTTGTCCTCGGCGGACTCTTTACCTCAACTGCTCTCACCCTAGTGGTTCTACCTGCATTGTATGCTCGATTTGGGAAGTATCTGATGCCTAAACGGGTGATGAAAGTGCCCGATCTGAGAAACTATGGCATTGAGCAGACACCAACCAAAGAAGTAGGCTAATAACAATTAACAATTAACAGTTAACAGTTAACTGTTAACTGTTAACTGTTTAAACAATACCGATGCAACCGGAAACAATATGATATCAAATCCGGTAACATCGTCCTGTATTCATCTCTCTATCCTCTCTGTGTTCTCTGCGCTCTCTGCGGTTAAATCATTCCGATCCAAAATGTTGGATAAATTTCGAGAATTCGTATATGTTTGTTAGCAAAAAAGTATCGGACTAGGTAGCGATAAAATGAGAATTCTGCTGGCGGAAGACGAACCCGATTTGGGTGCGATCGTGCAACGCACCTTGAGCCGAGAAAAGTACCTGGTGGATTGGGTGCAAGATGGCACAACTGCTTGGAACTATCTGGAAGACCAATGGATCGAGTACACGGTTGCCATTTTTGACTGGTTGCTACCGGAAATCTCTGGCGTCGAACTATGCCAACGCTTGCGCCAGCAGAATAATCCTTTACCCGTTTTGATGTTGACGGCAAAAGATCGAACAGAGGATATGGTGGCAGGGCTAGATGCGGGTGCTGATGACTATCTGATGAAACCGTTCATTAAAGCAGAATTGTTAGCCCGGTTGCGAGCTCTCCAGCGACGGGGACGGAGTTTGTCTCCAGAACAGTCGCCATATTTCAATCCTGCCCAGCTTGAGGTGGGGCGATTGCTGCTTGACTATACTAAATCAATTATCTGCACTACGAATGACAGAGGACAGCAAACGGTGATTCCTCTGACGGCTAATGAGTTTCGGTTACTGGAATATTTCATGCAGCATCCGAATCAAATCCTCTCGCGCGATCGACTTTTGACTCGGCTGTGGGATGTGGATACTGACCCGATGAGCAATGTAGTTGCTGCTAGAATTCGTCTGTTGCGCCGCAAGCTGGCAGATTATGACTGTGACGGAATGATTGAAACGGTTCATGGATTCGGGTATCGCTTGAACAAGTAATATGCACTCCAACAAACTATTTAACCGCACCCGCTGGCAACTTGCAGGTTGGTACGCGATCGTCATTGGGTTGTTGTTAGGTATCTGCGGTGTTGCAGTCTATCAGGTTGTGTTTCACACGCAGCGATACATTCTCCAGCAAAAACTACAGTCCTTAGCCGGAACGCTGCATGACACTATCGAACCACAATTACAACAACCGGGACAGCTTTCATCCAGCTTGAAAACTATTTTGCCCGGTTTGTGTCTGTGGAATGAAAACTGTTACTCTTCAGGCAATGACGGGGCGCGACATACTGCTAGGGTGTTTCAGCAGGAGGGATATTATCTCCGCTTTTTAGACCAATCTGGGGAAATATTAGCAAAGGTTGGAGAGCAGCCGGATGTATTAGAAAACTTTGCACCAAAAGAGTTTTGGCAAATTCTGCATCTTTCTAATGGCGATCGATTTTATCAAATTTCTGTATTGCTGCGAACAAACGACGGTTTGTTTTGGGGTTATATGCAAATTGGACGATCGCTCAAAGAATGGGATGCCTATCTTAACACCTTGCGATTGTTGCTCTTTTTAGGCTTACCCTTGGTCATGCTGCTAGTGGGAGGAGCTAGTTGGTGGTTATCTGGATTAGCGATGCGACCAATTTATCAGTCCTATCTCCAGATGCAACAATTCACCTCCGATGCCGCTCATGAATTGCGAACGCCTCTGGCTGTCATTCAGGCTACTGTTGAGGATACTCGTCTGGCTGAAGATTTACCGGAGGTTAGTCAAAACCTCGATATTATCGAACGACAAAACATCCGCCTTTCTAGGTTAGTGAAAGATTTATTGTTTATTTGTAGACTTGAGCAACAACAGATTCCGACTCAATTGCAGCATTGCTGTTTCAATTATCTGATTGGCGATTTAGTAGAAGAACTTGCAGGTTTAGCCATGGTGGCTGAGGTGGAATTGAAGTTAGAAATTCGTGCTTCGCGAGCCGTTGTAATTCTTGGGGATGAAGCCCAACTTTACGGGATGGTGACAAACTTAATTACCAATGCGATTAACTACACTCCCCCAGGAGGGCTAATCCTTGCCATCCTCGATTGCACCGACAAGGAAGCCATAATTCAAGTTCAAGATACAGGTGTTGGTATCAACCCAGCCGAG
Organism: Microcoleus sp. D3_18_C2; assembly: GCF_036702395.1. NCBI lineage: Bacteria > Bacillati > Cyanobacteriota > Cyanophyceae > Oscillatoriales > Microcoleaceae > Microcoleus > Microcoleus sp. D3_18_C2. The sequence continues at coordinate 48,865 of NZ_JAUBTG010000038.1, forward strand.
CAAACGCGGATTTTCGATCGTTTCTACCGAGTGCAGAGCGATCGTTCTAGAGCCACGGGTGGTGCTGGATTAGGCCTATCGATTGCAAGTGCGATCGCAGTGGCTCATCAAGGCAGCATTCAAGTCCAGAGTGAGTTAGGAAAAGGCAGTACATTTACAATCCGTCTACCACTCAAATGAGAACAATATTACTGCGATCGCGTCAAGATTGCCTTTGCAAGGGGAACTGCCGAATATCAAGCTGTGGGTTAACTCGATCGCAAGTGCGATCGAGCAGAATAAAATTAACGGTGTATTGGTGATGCTGGAAAATAACAGCCGGGAAAACCAAGGAGAAAATTGGGGTTCAGCCAGAGGGGATAATTTCTGAAGCGGTTAATTCTCTGGTTCGTCAGAGAGAATTTACAAGGGTAGCGACATCTGCCCGTTCTTTGATTGGAGATACTGGTATACTACGATCGACAGTTAGTTATTTAATAATTTGTAGTCATGGTAAATATGTCAAGCATCTCCAACATCGCCTCTGAAGTGGAAAGTGACTTTCTGGGAGAGATTGATAACCTTGACAGGCAATTACACGATCGCTTTCAAGACAAGTTTGTAGTCCAGCCCTCGCTTACCCGACTTTTGGTTAGTTTTCAGGCTAACAAAACTAGACCCATTTATAGGTGGTACAAGTATAAGGAAGCTTTCTCCGCTTCTCTGGTAGAGTTCTTATTCCAACAATATCAAGTCATTCAAGGCAAGATTTTAGATCCTTTTACAGGTAGTGGAACTGCTTTATTTGCTGCTAGCGACTTGGGAATAGATGGTGAGGGCATTGAATTATTACCTATTGGTCAACATATAATTAATACCAAAATTCTTTTAGACACTGCCTTCACTATTGATGATTTTCAGCGGCTAAAGACATGGTTTAATTTGCAAATATGGAAAAAATTTGAAAACCCTGTCACTCTGCCAGAATTGAGAATTACTAAAGGGGCTTACTCCGAAGAAACTAAAATAGAAATTGAGCAATATCTTGGAGCTTGTTATCAAGAAAATACCAAGGTTCAATCAGTTTTAGTCTTGACTTTACTGTGTGTTTTAGAATCCGTAAGCTATACACGCAAAGATGGACAGTATCTTCGTTGGGATTACCGTTCGGGTCATGGCACGTCAAAGAAGTCCTTCAATAAAGGTGAGGTTCTTGAGTTCAGTCAAGCTATTACCCAAAAATTTAATGAACTTGTTAACGACTTAGAACCTCCTACACAACAACTTGAGCTTTTTCAAACTCAGAATCATCAACAAGGCAAAATTAATTTGCATCAAGGTTCTTGTCTGAAGATAATGCCCGATTTGCCGGACTCTACCTACGATGCAATCATCACATCTCCACCCTACTGCAATCGATATGACTATACTCGCACCTATGCACTAGAGCTAGCTTTACTAGGAATTTCTGAAAAGGAATTAATTAATCTGCGTCAGGAAATGCTAAGTTGTACGGTTGAGAATCACCCCAAAGATTTATTGGCTATCAATCCGGCTTGGGAAGGAGCTTTAAGTATTGCTAATTCGCAAACTCTCTTGCAGGCTATCTTAAGATATTTGGACAGCCAAAAGTCACAGGGTATATTGAACAACAATGGTATACCAAGAATGGTAAGAGGATATTTCTATGAAATGGCTTGCGTAATACAAGAAAGCTTTCGTATCCTTAAACCAGGGGCATTTTTGTTTATGGTTAATGACAATGTGCGCTACGCAGGTATAAGTATTTCAGTGGACCTGATTCTTTCTGATTTCGCTGAAAAACTCGGCTTTATTACGGAAAATATTCTCGTTTTACCAGGTGATAAGGGGAATAGTAGTCAACAGATGGGAAACTATGGACGCGCTCCTTTGAGGAAGTGCGTTTATGTATGGAAAAAACAATAACTGGATACCTATGTGTGCTTATCGTAACCACCTTCAATCCAGTGACGATCTTGTCACAACCTATGAAGACACTCGTGCGGGTTTTGTTGCACTTGCCCTTGAAAAAAATCGACGCGCTACCCCTTACCTCGCCCAAGCAAGAGCACTTCAAGAAGCTGCGGGTCAAGCTGCGAGTCCTGCTGATTTGTTAAATGTTAAGGGCATTGAAATGGGATTGTTGACTGCTGCAGGATTATCTGACAAGTCTCTTGCTCATTTGATGCCAAAGGATAAGAGTGAAGCTATCAATGGTCTAATCAGGAATTTTCTTGAGCCAGCAGGCACAAATTTTGTGGAGGAATTGGTGTTTAGATTTCTACTGACTCGTGGTGACACGCTTGGTGGCTCCATGCGTAATGTTGGCGGAGTATTGGCACAAAGAAAACTAACTCGTGCTATCCTCTCGACTCTCACAATTGCTAGTAAGAGATATTATTGGCAAGACTCAAAGACAAAAAAGTGGATAGCCATGACAAATGATGACACAGAAATTGAATTATCTTTACGTGGGATAAGTTGGGAGAGCGAGTTAGGCAATCGCACATTGATTTATAACCTAACTGTTCCACTTGTCAGGAGCAATGTGGATTTGTGTTTATTTAATCTTGCCCCGACGGAGTTGGTAGCTAATAAATCCAGCGCAATTGAGCCATCTATCGTGGCACCTTATGTTATTGCATTAAAATGAATCTGTATAAAATTAACGGTGTGTTGCTTATTTTGGCAAATAATTGCAGGGAAAAGCAAGCCTAAAATTTAGGAGAAGCAAGAGACACCAATTGCTGAAGTTGGTTGACAATAGCTTCCTAATACTATAGTATTCGATTATGACATATAAGATCATTGACTTATTTTCTGGCGCGGGTGGCTTGACTACAGGATTTCACCTGGCTGGTTTTGAATCTTTATGTGCGATCGAGGTGGATGCGAAAGCTCTAGCGACCTATAAGCATAATTACCCAAACACCAGAATTGTTCATCAGGATATACGTGAGCTCAATCCTTTGGATTTGCGATTATGTTTGGGTTTGCAGAGAGAGGAACTAACAGCGTTGATAGGTGGCCCCCCATGCCAAGGATTTTCAAGAAATATTCCTGCTGACTATCGCTACCTCAGCGACTCTCGCAATCAGTTATATCGGACATTTTTAGAATTCGTACAGGAATTTAGACCCCTTTACGTTGTTATGGAGAACGTACCTGAAATCTTGAAAGCTTATGGTGGTGTAGTTAAGAATGAAATTACACAGCAACTTGAGTCGCAAGGTTATAAAGTCACTTATGGATCACTAAACTCCGCGCATTATGGAGTACCGCAGACCAGATCAAGGGCTTTTTTCCTGGCTAGTTTAGATAAACCACTTCAATTCCCTGAACCTACACACGCTGGCGACATTAGAAGCGATTACAGAGCTACTAAATCTTGTTACCAACTTAGTCTCTTAACATCAAACATTTCTTCAGTCGTCACAGTTAGAGATGCGATTGGAGATTTGCCGTCATTGAACGCAGGAGAGGAATATAATGCTGAAGTTTATCCTTTTCCACCCCAAACTGCGTACCAAGCAATGATACGTAATGGAAGTACGAAACTTTTCAATCACGTTGCTCGTGCTTTGAGCCCCATTCAAATGTCAAGAGTGCGTCTTCTTAGTGAAGGGCAAGATGCTAGAGACTTGCCACCAGAATTAGCTCCTAAAAAGCACTATAGCGGTGCATATGGAAGGCTTTACTGGGATAAACCAGCAAGAACTATCACAAGGTGGGTTTTCCATCCCGGATCTGGCAGGTTTTTTCATCCAACCCAAAATCGGACAATTACAATCCGTGAAGCTGCAAGATTGCACTCTTACCCCGATAACTTTAACTTTCTCGGAACATACACTGATATGGCTTCTCAAATCGGAGAATCAGTACCCCCACTTCTAGGTAAAGCAATAGCTGCATCTATTCTCCAAGTTCACTGTCCAAAGACTGTGTACTGAGTTGATCTTGCAAAGCTGAGAGAACAGTTTGCACATATCGATCAAGTGTAATACGAGTTCGCTGAACCCTAATGTGAACTGCTTCTGGAGGAATGGTTCTAGCTCTAAAAAGTTGCTTTTGATTCTTGTACCAAACTAACTCTAGCTTACCTGCAACATTGCCTTGTAGGCCTGCTCCCGGTCTTCCAGTAACTCTATCAACTGTCCAAGCCCAAGAAAAAGCATTTGGGTCAAGTGGAGTAAGAGGGAATTCACAGTAAATATATTCATATCCTCTAATGGTTTTCAGCAGTATGCCTTCATAGCTATTGGTAATGCCCTGTGCTGCTTGACTCGATATAATTTTCTCGTTCCAATGCTGAACAATAGCTGCTCCGAGTTCAGCAGGTGAGGATTGTTCCGTCAAACCAGGAAAACCAAGTTGGGCAGCCTTTTTGATAACATCTGCTCTCTGAATGACAAACAAAAATGTATTTACAACAGTAAGACTATTCAGTTGAAGAGATTTGAGTGACCAACCAGTTGCCGTCGTGGTGTCAACAGCATCATAGAGGAGTTTGCTACGTCCTAATGCTGGATCTGATAAAGGAATATGCTTGACATAATGAAAAATAGCTTCCCAAGTATAATCCTCTATCGAGCCTATAACTGGAGATGCAATGGTAGCAATAATGGCTTGCCTCAATCTTTCAATCTCGTTTTCCGTCAGCACTCAAGTGTTCCTCTACAACTCGTAAAAATTCACCCATTGTTATGTCCAGAGCATTTGTTATGTGACTAAGAACTCTAACAGATGGACTTTTCAGCCCTCGCTCAAGCTGGCTGATATAGGTTCTGTGCAGACCTGTGACTTCTGCCAGATATTCTTGTGACCAACGTTTCTCTATGCGACGACGTTGTATTTCTAGTCCTAAAGTTTGGTCTAGTTTGCTAGGCTGCATAGAGAGAAATAGTAAGGTTTTGAATACAAAAGTTCTACAGACTAAAGTATTCAATGTGGCGATATGAGCACTGAACTCGCCCCCCTCTGGTGGCAATGGCATCTTGGCTGTCTCCAAAAACCTTGGTTTAATCAGCTTTCTTCCCATCCTGCCAAACTTCCCGCTAAATTAAAGAAGTAAAAAAATCATTCACATCCTACCCAGGAGATGCCATGCCTCGCGTCAGAGCACCAGAATTCCCCGGAAACTACCCGTGGCTGAACACCGAAAAACCTTTATCCATTGAATCCTTAAAAGGGCGCGTCGTCCTCCTTGACTTCTGGACGTACTGCTGCATCAACTGCTTGCACGTCCTCCCCGACTTAAAATACCTCGAACAAAAATATAAAGATTCCCTCACGGTTATCGGCGTTCACTCGGCTAAATTTGAAAACGAAAAAGAAGTAGAAAACATCCGCCAAGCTATCCTCCGCTACGATATCGAACATCCCGTAATCGTTGACAGCGGCATGAAAGTTTGGCAAAGCTACGCGGTTCGCGCTTGGCCGACTTTAATGGTGATCGATCCTGAAAGTTATGTCGTTGGCTTTGTTTCCGGCGAAGGCAATAGAGAAGCACTTGACGAGTTAGTTGGCAAGTTAATTGCTGAATACAAAGATAAAAATGCGCTTAATTTTAAAGAACTGCGTTTTACCTTAGAAAAACAGCGCAAACCTGTATCAACACCGCTGGCTTTTCCCGGTAAAGTGCTGGCATTTGCGATCGGTGCAACGGAGGCAAAACATCTTCACCAACAGGTTGCGCTTTTGGGCGAAATGAGTCAGGAAAATGAATCTGTAGATGAAACTGTATTGCCAGGGCCGGCTAATTCAGTCATACAAAACTTAGTGGGTTCTTGCTTATTTATTGCCGATTCCGGCCACAATAGGATTGTTGTCAGCACCCTCGAAGGTGAGGTGCTGCACGTTATCGGTAGCGGTAAACCGGGTTTAACTGATGGGGAGTTTGAAGAGGCTGAGTTTTTTGCACCTCAAGGTATGGCTTTTGATGCAGAAAGTCAGATTCTATATGTTGCTGATACGGAAAATCATGCTCTCAGAAAGATTGATTTTACGACTCAACGGGTAGAAACTGTTGCTGGTACGGGCGAACAAAGTCACGAAATTTCACCCCGCAGTGGCAAGGCTTTAGAAACGCAATTGAATTCGCCTTGGGATTTAGAAAGAGTTGGAAATAGGCTTTTTATTGCAATGGCGGGTTCCCACCAAATTTGGGAAATGCAGTTAGACACTGGCACGATCGCCACTTATGCAGGTATTGGCCGAGAATCCTGTGTTGACGGGAATCTTGCAGAATCTGCTTTTTCTCAGCCCAGTGGCCTGTCTACGGATCGATCGGAGTTGTTTGTTGCTGACAGCGAAATTAGTTCGATTCGCGCTGTGGGTATTGATGAAGACCCGAAGGTGCGTACAGTCTGCGGTAGCGGTGAATTGTTTGGTTTTGGGGATAAAGATGGTCGCGCTGAGGAGGTAAGGTTGCAGCACTGTTTGGGTGTGGAATACGCTCAAAATTACCTATGGGTGGCTGATACTTACAATCACAAAATTAAGCGGATCGACCACCGGGGCGGTACGTGCAGAACAATGATTGGAGATGGTAAAGCAGGTTTGGTTGATGCTAAAGGTCTCAAGGCTCGATTTTTTGAACCTTCAGGGTTGAGTGCGATCGGGCCTCATTTGTTTGTTGCTGATACGAACAATCATGTAATTCGCAGAGTTGAGTTGGATACGCTGGAAGTCACAACTTTGGATTTCCCCAGTTTGTGCGCCCCGGATGTTTGTCTTCCTGATTAAGTCGATCGACCTTTTTTACTTCAGGCAGGGTTCTCAATTCTCGTGATTGCCAGATTGATTGTGTTAAAGTAGGGTGCTATTCGGCGCACCTTACCACAATTTTCAAGCCAAGTAAGTTAACCTAGCACGCAGAAACCGGTTTTTTTACCGAATCTGCGGCCTACAACAGGTCTTTTCGTAAAAAAACCCGGTTTCTAAACAATCGTGCATAAGTCTTATGTGGTTAATTCAATGGTGAGTTAACCCGCGATCGCCCGTATTAAATAATCGCAAAAATCCTCGCCCCAATCTAAAATTCCGAATAGCTCAGCAGCCGCACTATTTTTTCATTATCGTTCAATTCGCCGACAATCCGTCGCACGGGTTTCGGCCAGATTTTAATCAAAGTAGGAGTTGCTGAAATCTGATCTGCCTCAGCTTGGTCTGGATGTTTCAAAACATCAATTACTTTTAAAGTGTAGGGACGATCGAGGCATTTCTCTAAGAACTGGTGTAAAGTTTCGAGAGTGCGTTCGGTGCTGGGGTTGCTGCCGGAAACAAACAGACGCAAAACGTACCCTTGAGTTTGTGGCGGTGGGGTGAGTGCTGTTGGTTTGGGAAGCCGAGTCTGCTGCGATTGCGGAAAGCCCAAGGGAGTTACTATGGAATTGCTCCAGTCCGATCGAGCTTCGGGGCTGGCATACTGTACAACTAAGTCGTGATTTTCCCAAAGTTCGGGGAATTGTTCGTGATAAGTAGCGATTGCCATCGGTTCGCACATTTCTTCGCTGCGGGGATGCCACACTAAGTCGCCAGTCCCAAAAATGGCGTTCAGCAGCGTTTGATGTCGCAGCACGGGGGGGTAAGCCTCGGCAGCAACCCGCACCTGCCGATCGCCTGGATCGAGCCAGCAGTCAATGGTTGCCGTGTAGCAAGGTATCAGAAAATGCGGCGGTTCCGACAAACCGAGGATCTCCTGTAGAGCTACGCACAACTGCAAATGCCACCGAGTTTGCTTGTGGGGGTCTATGCAATAGATTAAGTCTCCCCCTGGTGTAAACAGCGCAATGCCTTTGAAAAATTCTGGCAAAATAGGGCGATCGACTTTCAATTCAGTACACCAATAAAAGTTAACAGTTAACTGTTAACTGTTAACTGTTAACTGTTAACTGTTAACACTCGACCTTTAGACTCGACCTCGCAGCATCTGAGCCATTTCGTTCGGGAACGGCGAGTTCTCTACACAAAGTTCTTCAGTAATCCGACCTTCTTGATAAAGACCGTAGAGCGACTTATTCATCGTCGTCATGCCTTCATAAGTATCTTTGATCATGATTTGATTGATTTCCTCATTCTGCCCCTTCATAATGTATTCCTTAACCACGTCGGTATTGATCATCACGTCGTGGAAAGCAGCCCGCTTGCCGTCTGTGGTTTTGCACAGCAGTTGAGCAATAATCGCCACTAGGGATTCGGAAATTGAAACCCGTATGGCATCCTGTTCTTCCGCCCCGAACATATCAAGAATCCGGTTCAGGGTTTTAACCGCACTGTTGGTGTGCAGGGTTCCTGCAACTAAGTGACCGGTTTGAGAGGCTTTGAGGGCGATTTCCACCGTCTCTCTGTCCCGAATTTCTCCTACTAGCAGCATATCGGGGTCTTGTCGCAGAGCGCCTTTGAGAGCGCTCATAAACTTGAGGGTGTGCCTGCCGACTTCCCGGTGCTTAATCAATGATTTTTTGCTTTCGTGTACGAATTCTACCGGGTCTTCGATCGTGATGATGTTGTAGGCTTTATTCTTATTGATGTAGTCGATCATCGCGGCCAAGGTGGTAGACTTACCCGAACCTGTCGGCCCTGTCACCAAAATCAGCCCTTTGTGGTAGCCACATATTTTCCTAAATACCTCCGGCAGTTTCAATTCCTCCATTGTCAAGATTTTGGCAGGAATTAGCCGCAGCACCATTGCCGGGCCGGCCAAGGAGTCCATGCAACTGATCCGAATGCGGACGAACCCGAAGTCGAAAGCGCCGTCAAAGTCTAGGGTTTTTTGGAAAATTTCAATTTCTTCATCGCTCATGCACTCCCGCAACCAGCCAAAAAACGTATCTAAATCCGTCGGTGGATAGCCGATGTCGGCAATCTCGCCCCGCGTGCGGAAGCGGGGAACTTCGTTTACTCCGAGGTGAAGGTCGGATACTCCTTCTTCTTTGGCTCGCATGACTAGCTCTTTCAAAGTCGGAGATCCGCCGCTGCTAGAACTCTGGCTTTTAGGTGTGGCGAAGGATTGCGAGGCTGGTGCTGGTGCCGGTGGCGCTGCTGGTGCTGGTGCCGGTGGCGGTGCTGGTGGCATTCCTGCTGCTCTGGGGGGCATTCCGGGAGCAGGAGGGCGGGGCATTCCGGGTGGTGGGGGGGCTCCGGGTACGGGCGGGCGAGGAGCGGGCGGATGCTGTTGTGTCATATGCGCTACCTTAAGTTGGTGAGAAGGCTGACTCGAACAGATGATTTGTGGGAGTTGAACAATGCCGATCGCCATTGTGCGCGTCTTGCACAAAAGCTTAACTGTTGTTCTCAGTCTATCCCAAGAGGGGGTCGTAGTGCTGCACTACTAAGGAACTATTGTGCCAATTGGAGGATGTCATCACTCTCGATATATGATCAAATATGGATTTTTGACTTTTTTGGATAAATTTCTTAATCAAAAGACTTTGCCACAATTTAAAAGTATTAAATTATACTTTGCCCAACTATTAAGGACTTAAACGGATGAATTCTGTCGATCGGGCTTTTACTCCAGCTTTGGAGTTGGCGGAGTCGATCCGCACGCTGGAAGTGTCGCCTTTAGAAATTGTCAATCTGTACTTGGAACGCATTGAGCGATTAAACCCTGAGCTGGGCAGTTATTTTACTGTAACGGCCGATCGGGCGATCGCCCTAGCTAAATCTCAAACCGAACAACTAGCTGGGTTAAACAAGCCACAGGAATTGCCACCTTTTTTCGGAGTGCCGATCGCCATTAAAGACTTGACACCCGTTACCGGCGTTCCGTGTACCTACGGCACTCAGGCTTTGCAGGGTAACATCTCTGCCTACGACGAGTCAGTAGTATGGCGGATCAAAGCAGCGGGATTTAACATTCTGGGCAAAACAGCCACCTCTCAAATTGGCTCATTACCTTACACCGAACCAGAAGGTTTCCCGCCCGCGCGCAATCCCTGGAATTTAGACTATACGCCCGGAGGTTCCAGCGGAGGCTCAGCGGCGGCTGTAGCAGCGGGTTTGTGCGCGATCGCCCAAGGTTCAGACGGCGGCGGTTCGATTCGAGGTCCAGCTTCCTGCTGCGGTTTAGTAGGCATTAAACCGTCGCGGGGGCGAGTTTCCTGGGCACCTGTCGGAGATTACCTCAGCGGCATTTCTGCCAACGGCCCACTGGCGCGCACTGTAGCTGACGCCGCCGCACTTTTGGATGTGATGTCAGGCTACACAACAGGCGATCCGTACTGGCTACCCGATTCAAATCCGACTTTTCTAGAGGCTTCCCGTCAAAAGTCGGGCAAACTGCGAATTGCGTTTTCTACCAGTATTTCCCCTGTGGGCGAGGCTGCGCCTATCTGTCAGCAAGCGGTACTCGAAACAGTAAAATTATTGACAGATTTGGGTCATGATGTCGAACCTGGATGCCCGGATTTTACGGGTTTAATCGAACCGTTTATCGCAATTTGGCAGTCTGGGGCGGCGGCAAGTGGCATTCCAGGCCCTGCTTTGGAACCGATGAATCGCTGGCTGTTAGAAAGAACTATTTCCGCTGGGGAATATTTGCGGGCGGTGAATCAAATGCAGGTGATTTCACGGCGGATTGTGGGATTCTTTGAAAAATTTGATGTGTTAGTTTTGCCAACTTATATGCACTCGCCAATCCGGGTTGGGGAGTGGGCGGATTTGAGTTTTGAAGAAACTTTGCAGCACATTATTAATTGGGTAGCTCCTTGTCCGCCGTTTAATGCTAGCGGTTTGCCTGCGATCGCACTTCCTGCCCTTTTAGATAACAACGGTTTGCCCGTGGGAATTCAAATTATCGGGCGGCCGGCGGCGGAAGCAACTTTAATTGCTTTAGCGGCGCAGATGGAAGCGGCGAAACCTTTCCCCGTTTTAGATTTTAAATAGGGAATAGTAAGGGATAAAATCACATTTCCCTTTTTTAGGGGTTAGAAGCTGTTCGCTAATTTCTGGACAGAACTACCCATTGCTTTCCGTTTGTCCATCTATTAACCGATCGACATATTCTCGCTTGCCGTTCCTGCCAGTTGGGGACTGCTTTCAATTTGTCTTTGATTCCTGGTTTCACCTTGAAACACACAGGATCTTTATCTAGTGGCTCATCACTGGTAAAACCAAATTTATTGTCTTTATGGAATGGCATTGTTGTTTTTTGCCGTAGTTGATATACTGACACGTAACATACATTAGACCTCTTGCAAAATAATTTTATGATATAATGAAAAGTTTTGCTGAAAGTTGATTGAATCCCAACTCTTAACTTA
>NZ_JAUBTG010000039.1:0-57459 GCF_036702395.1 Microcoleus sp. D3_18_C2
GGTAAAGTATTCGGAAGGATTACAATTGCCGTGCCAGCCCACGGGACGAGTCAAGAATGTTCTAGCTGCGGAACCATTGTTAAGAAAAGTCTATCAACGCGAACTCACGCTTGTCGGTGTGGATGTGTATTAGATCGCGATCACAACGCAGGTAGAAATATCCTAAGTCGGGGATTGAGTACGGCGGGGCACGTCGGAACTTGGATCTTAGATCCGAACGCTTGTGGAGAGTTGACCGCTACCGATGTTGAAGTAATTCTGCATCGGCAAGTCGATTCTGCGAATCAAGAATCCCCTCGGCTTTAGCCAGGGGAGTGTCAAGTGGACAGTACCTGCATTGACTGCGATACTTGTCGGTGGATGGCACCTGAAGTATTTACTCAAGCGGGAGAACAGTCTGCGGTTTACCGCCAGCCAACTAATGAAACTGAAGAAATGCGATCGCTCGCGGCTCTTTTGTCTTGTCCCACAAGTTCGATCGGCACTGTAGAAAAACCCAAAAGCATCAAACAAGCTCAGCAACTGTTACCCGCACTCGTAGCAGAAAATGTCTATCACTGCGGCTACCACTCAGAGAAATCCTACGCTGCAGCCAGCTATTTAATTGTCCGCCCTGAAGGAAACATTTTAGTTGATTCTCCCCGTTTTGTGCCGCCGCTAGTCAAAAACATAGAAGCAATGGGTGGCATTCGCTATATGTACTTGACTCACCGCGATGATGTCGCAGATCATCAACAATACCGCGAGCATTTTGGGTGCGATCGCATCATTCATTATGACGAAATTAACGCTGATACTTGCCGTGTAGAAATGCAATTGTCGCCCACAGAACCGTATCAACTAGCAGATGATTTGTTGATTATATCGGTGCCCGGTCACACGAAAGGTCACACAGTTTTGCTTTACAATAACAAGTTTTTGTTCACCGGCGATCATCTTGCTTGGTCGGAAAGTTTGCAGGAGCTAGTTGGCTTTCACGATGTCTGTTGGTATTCTTGGCCAGAACAAATCAAATCTATGCAGAAGTTGGCTAATTACTCGTTTGAATGGGTGTTGCCGGGACACGGCCGCAGGTATAATGCCGATCGACAAACAATGAGCAATCAAATGCAAAAGTGTATTGCTTGGATGCTCGATGCTTAGTGCGATCGGGTTCATAACTCCGACTCAGCGAGATTCATTTGACTCCGGTAGCCTGTGAAAATCCGACTGCCATCTTTGAGAATATGAATCTCCATCCTATCTCTATTCTCGACAAGCGCGTGAATCTGCGTCAATCCCTTGTCCGGGGCGGTTAATACATTCTCTTTTTTTCACCGCAGATAAACACAGATTAACGCAGATGAATCCCTCTGAATAGACTTAGGATCGCGAATTAAATAATTTACACTCTTGAAAGTGGGGAGTAGGGGTTGGGCTTATAGCCCGCCATTTCTGGACGGGCGGGACGCCCATCCCACAAGAACCATCACGCATTCTAAGTTATTTAATTCTCATTCCTTAGCGAATGACTGCTAATGGGCTCAAGCAAGCTGCTAGATCGGCATCAGGGGTGGTAATGGCCTGCAAGTTATATTTCTCCGACAGAAGCTTGAATACATTGGGAGAAATAAACGCCGGTAATGTCGGCCCTAAACGAATGTTTTTAATCCCCAAATGCAAGAGAGTTAGCAAGACGGCTACTGCCTTTTGTTCATACCACGACAGAATCATGGAAAGGGGTATATCGTTGACACCTACCTCAAAGGCATTGGCTAGGGCTACAGCAATCTGAATCGCTGAGTAGGCATCGTTGCACTGACCAACATCCATCAGGCGGGGTAGTCCGTCAATGTCGCCCATTTGTCGATCGAAGAAGCGAAACTTACCGCAAGCTAGGGTGAGCACGACACAATCATCAGGCACTTTTTCTACGAACTCGGTGTAGTAGTTGCGATCGGGTTTGGCTCCATCACAGCCCCCCACCAGGAAGAAATGGCGGATTTTACGCTGTTTCACAGCCTCAATGATTTTATCTGCCACCCCTAGGACTGTATTGTGGGCAAAACCAACTGTGACTTCCCTGGGGGGTGCATCTTCAGTAAAGCCGGGAAGTGCCAGTGCTTTCTCAATAACGGGAGTAAAATCGGGTGTGTCATTGTCGATCGCACTCAAGTTAATCAGACCCGGATAGCCGACGGGGCCAACGCTAAAGAGTTTATCTTCATAATAGGAATGGGTTGGCATTAAGCAGTTGGTCGTAATCACGATCGCACCGGGGAACTTGCCAAAATCCTTGGTTTGGTTCTGCCAAGCAGTGCCGTAGTGACCGTAGAGATGGGGATACTGCTGTTTTAGTTTGGGATAGCCGTGGGCTGGTAGAAGTTCGCCGTGGGTGTAAACAGTAATTCCCGTGTCTGCTGTTTGCTTGAGTAAGCCTTCGAGTTGTTTGATGTCATGTCCTGAAACCAGAATCGCCTTCCCTTGCCGTGGATTGAGGGGAACAGGCGTGGGAATTGGGTGCCCATAGGTACCGGTATGTCCGGCATCCAATAGTTCCATAGAGCGCAGATTGATGGCTCCCACCTCAAGAGCAAGATTCACCCAATCCTGCAAGCTCAAAGTCTGGTTATCGAGGGCGACAAGTGCCTCATAAATGAAACGATACACCCGCTCGTCTTCCTGGCCCACTTCGTAGGCGTGGAAGGTGTAGGAGGCAAGACCCTTAACCCCATATAGCACTGTGAGTTTGAGTGAGAAAATATCCACATTCAAGCCAGACTGACTGAGGAACTGAGACGAAATCAGCTCACCCTGCTCAACCAGGCTATCCTCAAAGTTGGGTTCAAAGTCGGAAATTGCAGCCCAGGTAGGTGGAGTGTCTGTTGCTTGCTGCACTTGAGCCTTGAGGTTGGCGCGATGGGCGATCGCTTCTTGGAGATACTCAACAAACCGCTTTTCGGAAAAGTTGACATTCGTCATCGTGGCAAAGATCGTTTCGCAGGTGAAGACATCCACTGCATGAGTATCAATGCCTAACTCCTTTGCTTTCAGGGCAATCGGAGCCAACCCGCGCAGATAATAAATCAGCAAATCTTGGATAGCATTCACCTGGGGACTTTTCCCACAAGCACCAAACTGATGGCATCCTTGTCCGCTTGCTGTTTGTTCGCATTGTTCACAGAACATTGATTTTTTCCTTGTTGAATTGGTTAGAATTTACGCAAAAACTCGGTTATGAAAGTATTTATCCGTCCCTGACTATGTTAACTAATCTGAGTTAACAAATCTGACGCTGATTCATAGGGACTTGGAAAACCGTTTGCTTGAGTGGGGGATGAGATAGCTATCAAACACCGATGCAATATTGCGAATTAGCAAGCGCCCGATCGCAGTTACTTCAATGCCATCGCCCCAACGTTTGATTAACCCATCGGCTTCTAAGGCATCAAGTTGTGGCAAAACCTGAGCAAAATAGTCATTAAAATCTAGATCGAATCCGAGATGGTATTTTTCTTCCAAATCCTGCACCGACAGTTGGAATTGACACATCAATTCCATGATTACTGTGCGCCGAATCAGATCGTCATGATTAAGTCTAACACCTTTTTCGATAGGCAATTCACCCCCATCGATCGCCAGATAAAAATCTTTCAATCCCTTGTGGTTTTGGGTATACACATCCTGCAACATACTGATGGAAGTCATGCCAAAGCCCAACAGATCCGATTCTGGCTTAGTGGTATAACCCTGAAAATTCCGATGTAGTTGCCCAGCTTGTTGCGCGATCGCCAGTTCATCATTAGGCTTGGCAAAGTGATCCATACCAATAAACACATAGCCACTTTGCGTCAGTTGGTCGATCGTACTTTGCAGAATTTTCAGCTTTTCCCCCGCAGTGGGCAAAGCAGATTCCGGCATTCGTTTCTGAACCGGTTTGAGCCAGGGAACATAGGCAAAATTAAAGACGGCAATGCGATCGGGATTTAATAGCAAGGTCTTCTGTACAGTTTCCTGGAATGTGGCTTGTGTCTGGAAAGGTAAGCCGTAAATCAAATCTACATTTACACTTTCAAACCCAGCTTCCCGCATCCAATCCATCACATCAAACAACATCGCTTCCGGCTGCACCCGATTGATCGCTTGCTGCACGGTGGGATTAAAGTCTTGAATGCCAAAACTAATCCGATTGAAGCCTAATTGTCGCAAAAATAGAATATATTCGCGATCGATATAGCTAGGGTTGACTTCGATCGATATTTCTGCTGCGTCATCGAACCGAAAATATCGATTTAACTGGTTCCAGAGAAACTCTACCTGAGTGCGATCGAGATAGTTGGGCGTGCCGCCGCCCCAGTGCAACTGATGCACCAGCCGATCGGCATCCACCAAACTGGCAACTTGGCGAATTTGGCGATCGAGATAGCCTAAATAGGGTTCTACCACCTCCTTGCGCTGGGTAATGATGGTATTGCAGCCGCAGAAATAACAGGGCGTTTCACAAAAGGGGATGTGGCAGTAAAGCGATAAGGGGGTTCGTTTGTGATTGCCGACGGCGATCGCGGTTTTAAATGCGTTGCGATCGAAGTCAGTGCTTAATTCTGTGGCGGGTGGATAGCTGGTATAGCGAGGTAAAGGCTGGTTGTATTTATTCAACAATGCAGCATCAAATTCAACCGTTTGTGATAACTGTTTCATTAACTGATGTGTCCTTCTTTTGTTTTGTAGATTCAGAACCCCGGCATATTTTAGAGATACGATCGATCTTGTTTTCCTTGGGCGAGTTATTTCGCGACAGATTCTCGCTTGGCATGAGGGCTGCGGCCTTCTGTGCTACCGGGGCGATCTTGCCGAGTCAGCAAATCAAAGGTATGGTCTCCAATCGCCGCTTTTACATCGGCTTCGAGTTCGTGCATTACATCCTGGTTAAGGGTAAATGCCGTATTTGCTTCGGCGACAATTCGCTCGATCGTGTCAGCATCCACCGGAAACTCATCAAAGGTTTGGCGATAGCGTTCCTTAAATACTCGCCTTGCTTCTGGTGTCGATATTTGGGAAAATTCATAGAAATTTGTTCCCCGATCCGGCGGCAGAGACAACGCCGATCGAATCACGTTTTTCAAGCTTTGTCCGCCGGATAAATCACCCATGTAGCGGGTGTAGGCATGGGCAATCAGCAGGACTGGATCGGTTTTTGAGAGGGTTTGAATGCGATCGCGATACACAGAACCCGCTGGCGAAGCCGTAATTTCCTCCCGCCAATTTTCACCGTAATAAAAAGCTAGATCGCAAGCCAGATTCTCAGTGCGATTTAACTCAGGGAAATAGAGGGTTCCGATTATCGGGTGGTTGACATGGCTCTGCAAAGCCGTTTCTAAGGCGCTGTAAACAAAGTACAAATCGGCAAATAGTTTACGCAAAGGTTCCCGTTCCACAATGCCTTTCATAAAGCATTTCATAAATGCCGTATTTTCGGCTGTGGTGTGGGATTGCATCGTGCCTTCTCGGAGGCGTGTGGATAGATTAGTCATGGCAATATCTCCTAATTAATAGCGGTTCTGGACGATTCAGCATTAATCGAGGGCAGTAAATAAAGGCGCAACAACTGCCACGCGATCGCAGCAATCCAGGGTAATTTTTGGCAAAATTGGATGGCGGCAGGGCGCTGATTAGTTGAGATTTCTGCTAGCTTCTGATTGGCGATCGCACATCGATCCAAACGAGGAAAGAATTCTGGATGGTGAGTATCTAAAATACTGGGAAACGCCCGTTTTGCCGTTTCATTGGTGTGATGAATCACCTGCTTGTTATATTCATCGGGGTCGATGCCGATCGAGTCATAAAATGTGGAGCGTTCCAACACCGTCATTGTGTGGGTGGCAAACACCGTCAGTAGGAAAAAGCGCGCCCAGAGTCTTGCCTTCCAGCTATTCCAAAGCTTAGGCTGCGATCGCAACAAAGCCTTAAAGAAATCCCCATGCCGATTTTCGTCTTGGCACCAATTCTCGAAGTAGCGAAACAGGGGATAAATTTGATGTTCTGGATGTTGTTCTAGATGGCGATACACCAAAATATAGCGCCAGTAGCCAATTTTTTCCGACAGATAAACAGTATAAATTACCCATTCTGGAGGGAAGAATGTGTAGGTACGATTTTTTGTTAAATAGCCCAGATCGAGAGACAACCCAAAATCTGCCATCGCCTTATTCAAGAAACCGGCGTGACGCGCTTCATCCCGTGCCAGTAAGCTAAAGGCTTCCGATAACAACGGTTGGCGATTCTTAAGTTTGCGGGAGAGTTCTTTGAACAACAGAAAACCCGAAAATTCTGAGGTACAGGAGCGCTCTAGAAAGTCAATAAATGCCTTTCGCGTTTCGCCATCAATCTTGTCCCAGCATTGCTCAAACTCTTGATTGCGGACAAAATGGTGGCGGTTATAGTCCGCGCGCAATTCTGCTACAACTGCTTCTAATTCCGCTTGTTGCCCGGACAGATCCATTTCGGCAACGACATCAAAATTGGTGGTGTAAAAGCGTGGTGTTAACAGGGTTTCTTGAACAGGTGCTTTAATGCTGGATGGGAGACCAGCAGACTCCGATTTACTAATTGAACTGACCATAGGAGTGGAGAGTGGATTGTTCGGAATTGATGACTGTGCACCACATTGCCTTAATCCGCGATCGCCCACAAGTCAGTTACCAGTGGTATCCTATAGTTACTTTAGGTAAAGCATTGAAGCCAATAGGACGCTTGAGCCATTTCTAAAGAAATATGGAAATTATAGTGAAGGGAGTTTATGGTGGAAGCGAGTCAGTGCGTAGAGGTTAAATGTCCGATTCAATTTGTGCTGGATTTGTTGGACAATAAATGGTCAATTTTGGTTCTACGCGAACTGTTTGGAGGCGATCGCCGTCCCCACGAATTACTCACAGCACTTCCTGGCATCAGCACCAAAACCCTCACCCAACGCCTACGAGAGTTGGAATCTCAAGGGTTAGTCGATCGGCGTGTGTATGCCGAGATTCCGCCCCGTGTAGAATATTCCCTCACGCCCAAGGGTCGCCAAATTCAACCGGTGATGGCAGCCCTGCATCAAGTAGGATCGCAGTGGCTGGGACAGGAGAGTTGCATTTGTCCCCTAACACACTCGGATGCTAAGGACGATTTAAATGCACAACAGCTTACTCCTTGAGATTGACTCAGAAACCGGGTTTTTTACGACAATATTTCGTTCCCACCGACAGATTCAGTAAAAACCCGGTTTCTTTAGTCAAAGTGCGTAAGCTCAGAAACCGGGTTTTTTACGACAATATTTCGTTCCCACCGACAGATCAAGTAAAAACCCGGTTTCTTGGATGTAGCATGGTGCTCAGAAACCGGGTTTCTTCCTAAATCGGGCGTGAGGATGTTTAGATACTCGTAGAAACCCGGTTTCTTAGATTTTGCGCGGTGCTTATGGAGTTTGGAGGCTGTTGGTGGGGATGTAGAAACCGGGTTTCTTCCTGAATCTGGGTGATGATACATAAATTATCGCAGAAACCCGGTTTCTTGAGGCTTTTTGTGAGGTGGATTTCGGCATCTATCAAACCCGGATATCCCCCTAGCCAAGAGGGCGGGCACGGGGAGTAGGGGTCGCACCGCCCCTACAAGGGGGGACCGGAAGCGTTCTCAAAGTCAACCCCTACTCCCCTTTTTAAGGGGGATTTAGGGGTATCTAGACTCAGATATAAACGAGATTTACATGGATTACACTCTTAAGTGTATGCCTCCATTGGTAAACAAGAACAGACAAAATTACGATCGCCAAACGCATTATCTATCCGGCCCACCGCAGGCCAAAACTTATATTCGCGAGTCCAAGGTGCCGGATAAGCAGCTTGCGCGCGAGTATAAGGACGATTCCACTCATCAACCATCAGAGATTCTGCGGTGTGCGGCGCATTTTTCAAGACGTTATTTTGTGCGTCAACATTACCTTTTTCAATCTCCGCAATTTCGCCTCGAATTGCAATCATTGCCTCGCAAAAACGGTCTAATTCCTGCTTCGATTCGCTTTCCGTCGGTTCCACCATTACCGTACCAGCAACCGGCCAAGAAACCGTCGGCGCGTGATAGCCGTAATCCATCAACCGTTTAGCGATATCTTCTACTTCAATAGTCGCAGATTTTTTGAGCGATCGCAAATCTAGAATACACTCATGCGCCACCAAACCAGCTTTCCCTTTGTACAAAACCGGATAATAAGATTCTAACCGTTTTGCCATGTAATTAGCATTAAGAATTGCTACTTTTGTCGCCTCAGTTAAACCCACTCCTCCCATCATCCGAATGTACATCCAAGAAATAGTCAAAATGCTAGCACTTCCCCAAGGCGCTGCGGAAACAGCACCAACTGATTGGGATATTTCGCCTTTAGGAAGGGGGGGCTGTATGTTGCTCCCCCCCTTAGCAAGGGGGGGTTGGGGGGGGTAAGATTTTGATTCTTCATCAGTAGAAGGTAAGAAAGGCACCAAATGAGACATTACCCCAATCGGTCCCATTCCCGGCCCGCCGCCGCCGTGGGGAATACAGAAAGTTTTGTGCAAATTCAAGTGACAAACATCAGCACCAAAATCACCGGGACGGCACAAACCAACTTGAGCATTCATATTTGCGCCGTCCATATAAACTTGTCCGCCGCAGTTGTGGACAATCTCGCAAATCTCTTTAATTTCTTCCTCAAAAACGCCGTGAGTTGATGGATATGTTACCATCAAAGCCGCCAGTTCTTTTTTGTGCTTGTCTGCTTTTTTATGTAAATCGGCGACATCAATATTGCCCTGGGAATCACACTCGACAGCAACTACTTTCATCCCCGCCATCACCGCGCTAGCCGGATTTGTACCGTGGGCTGACTGGGGAATCAAACAGATATTTCGGTGAGATTCGCCTCGGTGTTCGTGGTATTGGCGAATAACTAACAAGCCCGCGTATTCGCCCTGAGAACCGGCGTTTGGCTGCAAAGAAATTCCCGCAAAACCGGTGATTTCTGCCAGCCACTGTTCTAGTTGCACGAACATCATTTGATAGCCGCGAGTTTGATCGCGGGGTGCAAAGGGATGTATCTTGCCAAATTCTGCCCAAGTCACCGGCATCATCTCTGCTGTTGCATTCAATTTCATTGTGCAAGAACCCAAGGGAATCATCGATGTATTTAACGATAAATCCTTGGCTTCTAAACGGTGCAAATAGCGCAAAAGTTCAGTTTCTGAATGGTAACTGTTGAAAACTGGATGGGCGAGATAGCTGCTGGTGCGATCGCAAAAATCTGGTAAGGTCAAATAGGAATTCAATGCGTCGGCATCCAGCGGAATGTTGAGAGCATTCTGCCCGTCTGCCCTGATATAATCTTTATCCTGTGCAAAAATTTCCCACAACTCTTGCACATCTTCAGCGGTGACTGTTTCATCTAAAGTGATTCCCACTGTCGAATCATCGAAAACTCGGAGATTAATTTTGCGTACTTTAGCAGCTTCTAGAAGTTCTGACAGCGGTTTGTCTCCCAATTCTACTCGCAGAGTATCGAAGAAAGGTTGAGAACCAATTGTGTATCCGAAACTTCTTAAACCGGATGCCAAAAGTGCTGTTAAAGTCCGTACTTTCTCAGCAATGTCTTTCAGTCCAGACGGGCCGTGATAAACAGCATACATACTCGCCATCACTGCTAGCAAAACTTGAGCAGTACAAATATTGCTGGTTGCTTTTTCGCGGCGGATGTGCTGTTCGCGAGTTTGCAAGGCCAGACGCAAAGCAGATTTGCCGTTGGCATCTTTAGAAACGCCAACTATTCTCCCCGGAACTTGCCGTTTAAACTCTTCTCGCGTGGCGAAATAGGCGGCGTGGGGCCCTCCGAATCCCATCGGCACTCCGAAGCGCTGAGTGCTTCCTACGGCTATATCCGCGCCGAATTCGCCGGGGGGTGTGAGCAAGCAAAGGCTCAATATGTCGGCGGCTACTGTGACTAATGCGCCGACTTCGTGTGCCGATCGAATAAAATCGGTATAGTCGTAAATTGCGCCGTCTGTGGCGGGGTATTGCAGGAGAGCGCCGAAGATTGTACGATCGAACTCAAAGCTTTGATGGTCGCCGACAATGACCTCAATTCCCAACGGCTTAGCGCGAGTTTGCACCACTTCCACAGTTTGAGGGTGGCAATCTTGGGAAACAAAAAACGCTTTTGCCTTATTTTTGCTGGCGCCGTAACTCACCGCCATCGCTTCCGCCGCCGCAGTCCCTTCATCCAGCAAAGAAGCGTTGGCAATTTCCAAACCCGTGAGGTCAATTATCATGGTTTGGAAGTTCAGTAAAGCTTCCAATCGCCCTTGAGCAATTTCGGCTTGGTAGGGGGTGTAAGCTGTATACCAGCCGGGATTTTCTAGGATATTCCGCTGAATGACGGGGGGAGTGATGCAGTCGTGATATCCAGTGCCGATGTACGATCGAAATACCTGATTTTTTGCAGCAATTTCTTTCAATTCTGCCAAAGCGCTGTACTCGCTTTGCGCTGCGGGAAGTTGTAAGGGTTGAGAAATGCGAATCGCCGCTGGAACCGTTTTGTCAATCAACTCATCGAGGCTGGAAATGCCCAAAACATTGAGCATTTGCTGGATTTCGCTGGGTGTCGGGCCAATGTGCCGGCCCGCAAAACCATTGATGGAGGAAAGGTTTTGCTGCTGACTGGGTTCAAGTTGAGGGCTGTAGAGTACCAAGGCGGATTCTCCTGAATAGACTTTTGCTTCTTTGTTTGTAACATTTTGCTAAGAAAACCAGGAAGATTTTTTGCGTGTATCAAAGTCCGACAGTCCGACAGTCCGACAGTCCGACAGTCCGACAGTCCGACAGTCCGACAGGGGTTGAAACCCCTGTCTCATAGCTAAAGTCGTCTGAAGACGACTGTAGATTAAGCTGCACTTATCGGAACTCCTCGCCCAACTGCTTGGTATTTCAGTCGTCTTTAGACGACTTGTGCTATTAGCCCCGTGGGTTTCAACCCCTGGCGGATTGTGGAATTATCAACGAGCCCTATGCCCTATGCCCTATGCCCTATGCCCCATGCCCTATGCCCTATGCCCTATTCCCCTTCCACCATTTTGCGATACTCCGGGGCCGAGAAAGCGTCGTCTGCTTCGCTGGGATTGTCAACGCGCACTTTCAGCAGCCACCCAGCGCCATAGGGGTCTTCGGCCAAATTTTCGGGAGACTCTATAATGTCATCATTGCGTTCTACGACTATACCGGTAACTGGTGCTTTCAAGTCTTCAACGGCTTTCACTGACTCGACTGTACCGAAAGCTTCGCCCTTTTCCAACCCTGCACCGACTTCTGGCAAATCTAGAAACACGATATCGCCGAGTTGGTCAACTGCAAAGGCACTAATGCCGATGGTGGCAATTTCGCCTTCGAGTCGGATGTATTCGTGGGTGTCTAGGTATTTCAAGTCATCGGGGTATGTTAGTGCCATGTCTTTTCTCGCAATAAAAAAGTATCAAGTAAATCTTAGTGAACTATGGGCATCTATTGATGACTAAGTGGAACAAAAAAAATATTAAACGCTTGCTTTTTGGAGAATTTTCTGTCAAAAGACTGATGCGCTCTATAATTTTTATTTACGCATTTCTATGTTTTTACGGTTTCTTTTTTTCAGAACGGCTAATTTTTCAACCTCCCCCATCTAGTCAGAGTGAGAACAGGGAAGTTATCAAAGTTAGCTCAGCTAATGGCGTGAAAATTTCTGCTGTTCATTTTCCTAACCCGCAAGCTAAATATACCATACTTTACAGTCACGGAAATGCGGAAGACTTGGAGGGGATTTTGTGGGTACTCAGAGAGATTCGAGATAGTGGCTTTGCTGTGTTTGCCTATGATTATCAAGGTTACGGCACGAGTCAGGGAAATCCTTCTGAGTATAATACTTATCGTGATATTGAGGCTGCTTACAATTATTTAACCCAACAGTTGGGAGTACCTGCAAAGCAAGTTATTCTTTACGGGCGTTCTGTGGGGGGTGGGCCGGCAATTGATTTGGCTTCGCGGCAAAAAGTCGGCGGTTTGGTGGTTGAAAGTTCCTTTGTTTCGGCTTTTCGGGTGTTGACGCGGATTCCGCTTTTACCCTTTGACAAGTTTGTGAATATTGATAAGATTGGCAAAGTTCGATCGCCTGTTTTGGTGATTCATGGTAAGGCTGATGAGGTGGTGCATTTTTGGCATGGAGAGCAGTTGTTTGCCACCGCCAACGAGCCGAAATTGAATTTTTGGGTTGATGGGGCCGGTCATAATGATTTGATGGATGTGGCGGGCGATCGCTATGCTGCAACTTTGCGACAATTTGCTAAGCTAGTAGATTAGTCTTCTTGACCAAGATGAGCAACGGGCTAGAAGCCCGTTCCACAAGAACTCAATCAGTCCTCGACGCACTCCTACTAAAGAAACCGGGTTTTTTACCGAATCTGCGGTCTACAACGAACTATTTTCGTAAAAAAACCCGGTTTCTGGGCCCAGGAGGTAAGTCCTGAATTAAGGCTTACCTACTTAATCTAACTGGGGCGGTTTTGCGATTTATAAAAGGGTTTTTTCACCACACTAGCCGGATAGTTTTTCCCGCGAATTTCGACTTCTAATTGCTGACCGATTTTAGCTAATTTTGCGGGAACAAATGCGAGGGCTACTGGCCGATTCAATGTAGGCGATAATGTACCGCTAGTAACTTCTCCTACTGTTTCGCCTTCAAATATTACCGGATAGCCGTGGCGCGCAATGTGCCGCCCCTGCATTTCTAACCCTACCAACCGCTTTGATACTCCACTCGCTTTCTGCTGTTCCAAAACTTCCCGCCCAATAAAATCGCCTTTGGTGTCGAGGTGAACTACCCAACCCAATCCAGCCTCTAAAGGTGTGATATTGTCGTCGATATCTTGACCGTAAAGAGCCATTGCTGCTTCTAAACGCAAGGTATCTCTCGCACCCAATCCGCAAGGAACAACGCCAGCAGCTAACAATTTTTGCCACAGTTCTTTTCCAACTTCGGCATCCACCATAATTTCAAACCCATCTTCGCCGGTGTAACCAGTTCTGGCGATAAAACTCGGCTGTCCCAACAGATTTGTTTCTAAGTGACCGAATGCCTTAATTGGTGCGAGATTGCCTTCTACAAAAGACTGGAGATAGTTAACAGCTTCTGGCCCTTGAATTGCTATTAAAACTTTATCTTCGGAGATGTCTGTAAAAGTGAGATCGCTCAATTCTAAGTGAGTGGTAATCCATGCTTTGTCTGCGATGCGAGTGGCGGCGTTGACAATGATTACTGCACGTTCTTCGCTAGTGATAGGGTCTGGTTCTTGGCAGTAGAAAATAATGTCGTCTAAGATGCAGCCTTTGGCATTTAGCAAGACTGTATATTGAGCTTGACCGGGTTGCAAGCGGCTCAAGTCTGAGGGTACTAAGGGTTGAAATTTTTCTCTTACTTGTTTCCCTCTCAAACCAAATTTTCCCATGTGGGAAATGTCGAACATTCCTGCTTGCTGGCGTACTGCTTGGTGTTCGCTGCTGATGCCTGCGTACTGTACTGCCATCTCCCACCCGGAAAAGGGCACCATTCGGGCTTTGAGTTCTAATGATAGGTCGTACAGAGGCGTGCGGGCAAGTTGGCTCGGACTCTCTGGATTGTTGGGTTCAGTTGACTTTGCCACTGGTAGCGCTTTGGTTGCGGGTAGACTGTTTTGATTTTACGGGAAAATTGGTTGTCGCGGTGTGTAGGGCGATCGAATTTAAGGACACCGCAATGCTGTTTAGGTACAAGTTGCGATCGAATTTAAGCACGCGCTGGTACTGTTTAGGTACAAATTAGGATACGGCAGTGCTGTATCCCTACTCTAATGTTTATGGAGAATAGCGGGCTCGAACCGCTGACCCCTACAATGCCATTGTAGTGCTCTACCAACTGAGCTAATTCCCCTTTCTTTTCGCGCTCTCAATCATGCCTTAACTGACCAATATTTGTCAAGCTTTTTGGGGAAATTAGTTTTGAGCCTTCGGCTGGCAAGGCTTTCGGCTTTTTTTCCACCAAACTCTCCTCGCTTCTGGACAATGGTCAATCGCCTACTATCATTTAGTAAGTGTGTTGGGATATTTCGCTCAAATGGCTCAAACAAGACCCCATGAGGAAGTAGACGACTAGCAGGGCGGCGGCTGATACCGCAACTAGAGTGCCGGCTAGCATTAGTGAAAATTCCCGTTGCGCGATCGCCTCTTGCATTAAGTGCAAAGACCAGGCAACGAGGGCAACGTCAATTATTAAAATAGGAACCAGCATAAGTTACGATTTGTAACAGCTTACCTATTGTAACAAAACTTTTCACTTCGTGCAGATCGGCTCACCTGTATTTAACTTTTGCTGTAAAACCCGGAGGGAGCAGCGGAAAGCTAGTGAGAAAAAATGATAGCTTTTCTTAATAATTACAATATGCAAAGTAAATGAGAGCTAGCTCAGCTTTAGATGTGGCGCTTTTGACTCTTGAGCGAACGCTCACGCTTTTTTGAGGGGGTAGGGTGCGTTAGCGAAGCCCGCCCCTACGGGGGCTACGCCAACGAAGAGGATCGACCTTGGACTATAACTGATTTGATAGCAGTGCGATCGCACCCTGACCCGATTCAAATTTGGTAAAATAGGTGTACTTTTAATTAAAACAAAATGCACGGCTGTTGAGGATATAAACTATGTTAACCCAAACTCAAAAACTCTACTCGCCAGAGGAATATTTGGCACTAGAGGAAGTGGCCGAGTCTAAAAGTGAATATATTGATGGCGAGATAGTTCCTATGACTGGTGGTACTCCAAATCATAATGATATTGCGGGCAATTTTTATGCACATTTAAAATTTGCGCTCCGGGGGCAAAACTATAAGGCTTTTATCGGTGACTTACGGTTGTCGATACCGCGCTATCATCTCTATACTTATCCAGATGTGATGGTGGTTCAAGGCGAACCAGTGCTTTTAGACGATCGCACAGATACAATAATTAATCCTTTGATGATTGTTGAAGTTTTGTCAAAAAGTACGAAAAATTACGATCAAGGGGATAAGTTTGATTATTATCGATCGATTCCTGAGTTTCGAGAATATATTTTAATCGATCAGTATAAATTTTATGTCGAACAGTTTGTCAAGACTTCGGAAAATAAGTGGCTTTTAAGTGAATACGAATCGGCAGATGCAGTGCTGGCTTTGTCTTCGCTGCCGTTTCAAATTCAATTGGGCGACATTTATGAAGGGATTAGATTTGAAACGACTCCCGCTAGTTAGGATTTCACAACCGCTTTTTTGCTGTAAAATTAACTCGATCGCCTTTTCAACTTTATGACAAATCGCTCTACTCGCGCCCTTTTTCACAGCAAAACACTCAACACTGCTTTGCGTGCTTTTAGCTTTCCGCCAGATATGGAAGTGCGCCACCAAAAATTGGGAAGGTGGATTGCTGCACTTAAAACGGGTACGTTAGACGAAATTAAAGAAGTTTCCCTGCACGGCAGTTTTATTAATGATATTTTTCAGGATATTTTGGGATATTGCTCGGTAATTCAAGGTGCGGGGAAAGCTTGGGAAATTAACGCGGAACAAACGATATCTGATGGCGGCGGTTCTGCTGACGGGGCGATCGGCTTTTTTACTGCTGCTGACAATCCTAAAGGCAAAGCCGTGTCCCTGCAAGGTAAAGTGATTGCTCCGATCGAACTCAAGGGAGCGAAAAATGATTTAGACCGTCCGGCATCTGGGCGATCGGAATCAGCAGTTGACCAAGGTTGGCGGTACGCTAATTATACACCGGATTGTCGCTGGATTATTGTCTCGAATTATCGAGAGTTGCGACTTTATCATACCAATAAAACTCCCGCTTATTACGAACAATTTTTTCTGGCTGACTTGGCGGATATTGAAGCTTTTAAGCGGTTTTACTTTCTGCTGTGTCGCCGCAATTTTTTGCCTAAAAACCAAGAGCAAACAGGTTCTGTTATTGACAGACTGTTAAAAGACTCTGACGAAGCTCAAGAAGAAATTACCAATAAATTATATCAAGAGTACAAAGCAATTCGACTCGCTCTCGTTAAACATTTTCGCTTTTCTGGGCCGCAGGATATCCCCAACCGCGATCGCGTACTTATCGAAAAAGCTCAAAAAACTTTAGACCGCGTTTTATTCATTGCTTTTTGTGAAGATAAAGGATTGCTGCCGCGAAACACCCTCAGCAACGCTCACGACCACAAAGACCAATACAATCCTAGATTAATTTGGGAAAATTATCAATCTGTATTTCGCTGGGTTGATGTGGGAAATGATGACCCTCCTGTACCGGGATACAACGGCGGTTTATTTAAATTCGATCCGGTTTTAGACGTACAATTGACTGTGCCAAATCCTTTATGCAGTCTGCTTAAGAATTTGACGCGATTTGATTTTGATACTGAAGTTTCCGTCGATATTTTGGGGCATATTTTCGAGCAGTCTGTTACAGATTTGGAAGAATTAAATGCTGAAACTACCGGACAGGAATACAATCAGAAAAAGGGCAAGCGGAAAACTCAAGGTGTGTTTTACACGCCAGCTTTTATTACTCAGTATATTGTCGAGGTTTCTCTCGGCGGCTATTTGCAGCGTCGAGAGCAAGAATTGCGCGATTTATTCCTAGGCGAAGTTGCTGAAAAGTCGGTTCAGCCACCCAAGAAAACTGCAATTAAGTTTTGGAAAGCGTATCGAGACGAAGTGCTGCAAAAAACACGCGTCATCGATCCGGCGTGCGGTTCGGGTGCTTTTTTGATTGCGGCTTTTGATTATTTGATGCAGCAGTACGAAAGAGTCGATCGCGAATTGAATGCTTTGGGGTATAAGCCAAAAAACGGCAACTCGCTGGAATTTGACAGAAGCATTTTAAGCAACAACCTGTACGGCGTAGATTTGCTGCCGGAATCGGCGGAAATTACCAAACTTTCCCTGTGGTTGAAGACGGCCCAAGCTGGTAAAACGCTGACTTATTTGGATGATAATATTAAAGCGGGAAACTCGATCGTCGCTGACAGTAATGTAGCAGATACAGCGTTTGATTGGCAAGCTGAATTTCCCCAGATTTTTGCTGATGGCGGTTTTGATGTTGTCCTTGGCAATCCGCCTTATGTGCGGCAGGAGTTGCTATCTCCAATTAAACCATACTTGCAAGCAAATTATGAATCCTATAACGGCGTAGCAGACCTTTATACTTACTTTTATGAACTCGGATTAAAGATTCTCAAACCGGGGGGAGTGCTTTCGTATATTGTCACAAATAAATGGCTGAGGTCTGGATACGGCGAACCTCTACGCAAGTTCTTTGCCAGTCAAGGTTTACTAGAGCAAATTATTGATTTCGGACACGCGCCAATTTTTGAGGAGGCTGATACTTTTCCCTGTATTGTCGCAGTCAGAAAACCTAACGCTTCTCTATGTATCTCTGAAACTGAAAGCGAGATTGAGCCAGGTAAATCTGAACCTAATTCGCCTGTGATTGTTTGTCCGGTTCCGCGCGAAGATATTGCTAATATCAACCTTACACAATACGTTCAACAACACGGTTATCAAATTTCGCGAAATCGTTTCACTGCGAATGCTTGGAGTCTGGAACCTCCGGCTGTTGATGAGTTGATGCAGAAAATTCAACGAGTGGGTTTTCCGCTAAAAGATTTTGCAGGGGTTAAGCCTTTATATGGCATAAAAACAGGATTTAACGAAGCTTTTTTGATTGATGAAGCTACTAAAAATAGTCTGGTTCAAGCAGACCCTAAATCCGCTGAAATCATCAAGCCTTATTTACGAGGTCAAGATATTAAACGCTGGAGTCCAGAGTGGGCAAATCTTTGGATTATTTTGCTGAAGTCTAGCAGCGATAGTGTATGGCCGTGGAGTAAAGCAAACGATCAAGCAGAGGAAATATTTGCACAAACATTTCCATCGGTATATAAGTATATGAAGCCGATGCAAGAAAAACTGTCTAAGCGTTCCGATCAAGGGCGTTACTGGTGGGAACTGCGATCGTGTGCCTACTATAACATTTTTCAAGAACCAAAAATTATCACTCAAGATTTGGCTACTTATTCTTGGTTTTGCATCCTCGATCAAGAGGTATACCCAGTGAATACTTGCTATCTATGGCCAACAGGAAATCTTTATATGCTTGGGTGGCTGTGTTCGCCAATAACTTGGTGGATTTGTCACCACATTTTGCAAAAAGGAATCAATGACACACTCCGAATGTTTAGAGAACAGGTAGAAACTTTACCCATCGCACCACCAACTGACTCAATTCGTGCCGAAGTCGAATTAATTGTCAGCCGTTTAATTGAAATCGCCAAAACTAATCAACAAACTCACCGAGATGTCTTGCACTGGCTGGAAATCACTTATTTAATTGATAAACTAGGACAAAAACTCGAAGATTTTTCTGCCCTTTCCTTTGCCGAGTTTGTAGCAGAAATCAGAAAGCGAATGCCGAAAACTAAATCATCCGATCCTCTCGGTGTTGCTGGACTAAAAGCAGTCCGCGAAACTTATAATGAATATGCACCGGCCATTCAATCTCGCAAAGCTGAGGCGTTGAGACTCGAACACCGTTTATCCGACTTAGTTAATCAAGCTTACGGATTGACACCGGAGGAAATAGATTTGATGTGGAAAACAGCACCTCCGCGAATGCCGATCGCCCGACAGATTTGATAGAATGTTATATTTTAGATTGTCAACCTTTGAGAAAGTCTAGAACAGTTTTGGATTGATTGCATTTATAATAAAACAACGATTAAAAGAGGAAAGCAAATGGTGACGAACCTAAATGTGGATACGGCACTGCTGCAAGAGGCGATCGAACTGGAGCGAGAAATTGCGATCGAAACCTTAGTTGAAATCGCCTTGCGCGAATACATTCAACGCCGCAAACAGCCACAGAATCTCGAACTGAGCTTTGGAGAATCTCTCAGTGCATTTCGTGAAAAATATCAACTGCACGAACTGGGTTTAAATCCTGATGAAATTTGGGGAGAGGTTCGCGATCGAACTTTTGTAGGCCGCGAGGTCATCTTTGAATGACGCTGCGTTATTTACTCGATACCAATATTATCTCCGAACCTCTTCGTCCTCTTCCAAATGCCAATGTGATGACTCAACTAATTGAGGCAAAATCCACTGTTGCGATCGCCTCGATCGTTTGGCAAGAAGTTCTGCTAGGCTGCTATCGAATGCCAGACTCTAAGCGCCGCCGCGCGATCGAAGCCTATCTTCAGGAAGAAGTGAAAGTAAAATTACCAATTTTACCTTATACCCAAGAAGCGGCTGAGTGGTTCGCTAAAGAACGAGCCAGACTTATTCCGATCGGTCTTACACCGTCTTATGCTGATGGGCAAATTGCAGCGATCGCGAAAGTCAATAATCTGATTCTGGTGACACGAAATGTTGCTGATTATGCAAACTTTCAAGATTTGGCCATCGAAAACTGGTTTTCTTAAACTTCCTTCCTGCTTATTAAGCATCCATTGTGGTATAAATCTATCCCAGAAACGGGGTGAAGCATTTGGGCATAAAATCAAAGGAATGATTAAACCGCAGAGAGCGCAGAGGACGCTGAGGAAGAGAAGAGAGAGATGAAAAATTTCGATACCAAGGGATTGGATATGAAGATTAAAAAAGGGGCAACTCGCGTCGCCCCTCCTCTATTTAATCAATTGGAAAATTACACTTCCACAGCAATCTTTTGTTCCGAAGCCTCCGGCGAATTCGCTTCACTTGGCGGCACAACTTGCCAGAACTTAGGCAAATATTCCGACCAATTTGCTAAAATCTTCTCAGCTTTCTTGCTGCCGGTTCGATCGCGCTGAGCCTCAATCAACTCCTTCAATTGCGCCTCCCCAGCCGCCGTACAAACGCGCTGCATCTTCACAATCTCCCCGTTGACGTGAGCCGGGAAAGTCCCATCTTCATCGAGGAAATAAGCCAAGCCGCCCGTCATTCCAGCGCCGACGTTGCGGCCGACTTTTCCTAACACGACGATCGCGCCGCCCGTCATGTACTCGCAGCAGTGATCGCCCGCACCTTCAATGACTGCTTTCGCCATCGAGTTACGCACCGCAAACCTTTCGCCAGCTTTGCCCGCAGCCAACAGAGTTCCGCCCGTCGCACCGTACAAACAAGTGTTACCGACGATCGCATTTTCGGAAGCATCATAAGTCGCACCAGCCGGCGGTGCGATCGCGATTTCGCCGCCGTGCATCCCTTTACCAACGTAGTCGTTGGCTTGGCCTGACAGTACCAGCGTCATCCCTGGCAAATTGAACGCGCCGAAGCTTTGGCCCGCGCTACCAGTGAAGTTGAGGGTGATTTGACCGCTAAAGCCGGTGTTGCCGTGTTGCTGTGCGATCGCACCACTGATTCTTGCGCCTACAGTGCGATCGGTATTCACCAAGTTGACACTCTTGCTAACAGTGCCGTGATTGGCGATCGCACTTTGAATCTCAGCATCCGCCAGCAAATCATCGTCTAACACAGGCCCGTTGGTGTGTACGTCGCCGTGGATCAAGAAAGATCGATCGCTCTTAGTATCCGGTAACTTAGTCAAACAATCCAAATTAATCGCTTGGGTTTTAGTTAGTTGCACCCCCTCGCGCATTTTCAGCAAATCCGCGCGGCCGATGATATCTGCGATCGACTTATAACCCAATTTCGCCAGCAAACTCCGCACTTCTTGTGCTACGAAATAGAAGAAATTAACAACGTGTTCCGGCGTTCCGGGGAACCGTTTCCGCAAGTGTTCTTGTTGAGTTGTTACCCCCACCGGACAACTATTCATGTGGCAAACGCGAGCCATAATGCAGCCTTCTGCAATCATTGCCACCGTGCCGAAACCGTACTCTTCGCCGCCCATCAAAGCGCCTACAATCACGTCCCAGCCGCTTTTAAAGCCACCGTCAACGCGGAGCAAAACTCGATCGCGCAATTTATTTTCCATTAGCACCCGGTGAACTTCTGTCAATCCGAGTTCCCACGGAGAACCTGCGTGCTTAATCGAACTCAGTGGCGAAGCACCGGTGCCGCCATCGTGACCGGAAATTTGAATCACATCAGCATTTGCCTTGGCGACACCGGCGGCTACAGTCCCGATGCCAACTTCCGACACCAACTTCACCGAAACTCCTGCTTTCGGATTGATTTGGTGCAAGTCAAAAATCAACTGTGCCAAATCCTCGATCGAATAAATATCGTGGTGAGGAGGAGGCGAAATCAGCGTGACACCCGGTTTCGATCGGCGCAAATAAGCAATGTACTCGCTCACTTTCGCCCCCGGCAATTGACCGCCTTCACCCGGTTTCGCACCTTGTGCGATTTTAATTTCGATTTGTTGGGCGTTCATCAGGTACTCAGGAGTCACCCCGAAACGCCCGGAAGCTACCTGTTTGATGGATGAAGAAGCTGTATCGCCGTTCTGCAAACCTTTTAAGTGAGGTAGCGTTTGTGAGAAACCTGCCTCGCTCACATCGTTTAGCACTTTGTAGCGCACCGGGTCTTCGCCGCCTTCGCCGGAGTTGGATTTGCCGCCGATGCGGTTCATCGCAATCGCGAGAGTTTCGTGGGCTTCCGGGGACAAGGCGCCGAGGGACATACCGCCGGTGGCGAACCGCTTGACAATATCTGCTACAGATTCTACGTCTTCGATGGGAATGGAAGGGCGATCGCTCTGGAAATCCAGCAAATCGCGCAAAGCCGTTACCGGGCGGTTTTCAAGCTGTTGCTTGTAAACCTCGTAGTGATCGTAAGCCGTTTCCGAATTTTTGACACCCATGGGTGTCATTTTTGGTTCGGCCCCGTTGCCATTACTGTTAGTCTGAGCCTTAAAAGTAGTCACAGCCTTGTGCAAAGCCTTCGCCATTTCCGGGCTGTTCATGTGATATTCACCACCCCGGCGGTACTGCACAAAGCCGTAATTTTCCAGCTTTTTGAGGTGCAATTCTGGGAAAGCCTGACTGTGGAAAGACATTACCTCGTTAGCGAGTTCCGCCACACTCAAACCGCCGATGCGGGAAACAGTGCCTTTGAAACCCAAATCTAGCAAATCACCGCCAATGCCGATCGCCTCAAAGATTTGCGCCCCCTGATAGCTAGACAGCAGCGAAATCCCCATTTTCGACATAATCTTCAGCAAGCCGTTTTCCACCGCTGTGCGGTATCTAGCTTGAGCTTGTGTCACGGTAATATTGGGAACTTTGCCGTGCTGCATCAAATTTTGAGTCTTGGCGTCAGACCACCAGGCGCGCACGCTTTCCAAGGCCAGGTAAGGGCAAACAGCCACCGCCCCGTAACCCATCAAACAAGCGAAGTGGTGAGTGCTCCAACATTGGGCGGTATCGACAACTAGCGAAGTTTGCATCCGCAGCCCGACGCTAATTAAGTGGTGGTGAACCGCGCCAACTGCCAGGAAGGGCGGAATATAAGTACATTCAGCACTCAATCCCACAGAAGATTCGCCTTCTTCCTTCGATGGTCGATCGCTCAAAATCAGAATTCTCGAACCCTCGCGCACCGCTTCAGCCGCCTCTTGACAAAGTTGCTCGACTGCTGTTTTCAAACCAGAAGGCCCGGCAGAAATTTTGTAAAGCGTTGACAATTCGGTTGCGGTGAAAGACTTTTGGTCTTTCAAGAAAGACAATTCAGCCTCGTTGAGTACGGGGGAATCAATTTTTAGCAGCTTGGCATTTTCCGGGATTGCTTGCAGTAAATTGCCCCGCAGGCCCACATTCATCGTCAGGGACATGACCATCCCCTCGCGCAGGGGGTCGATCGGCGGATTTGTGACTTGAGCGAACCGCTGTTTGAAATAGTTGTACAGCAACTGAGGCTTTTCTGACAATACAGCTAAGGGAGCGTCGTCGCCCATGCAGAAAGTCGGTTCTTTTCCAGAACTCGCCATCTCGACGATTACCATGTCCAAATCTTCGGCTGTGTAGCCAAAAGCAGTTTGGGTTGCTAACAGCGTTTGCGAGTCGAGGGTTGCTGTTTCGGCAAAAGGCTGCGGTTGCAAGATTTCGCGGTTTTGTTTCAGCCATTCGCCGTAGGGGTGCCGCTTAGCAATTCGCTGTTTTAGTTGCCAATTTTTGAGAATTTCCTTAGTTTGCAGGTCAACTGCAATCATTTGTCCGGGCCCCAAACGGCCTTTTTCGACAATATCTGCTTCGGGAATATCGACAACTCCGGCTTCGGAAGCGACAATTACCAAACCGTCTTTAGTAATGCAGTAGCGGGCCGGCCGCAAACCGTTGCGATCGAGCGTAGCACCTACTTGTTTGCCGTCGCTGAACACGAGCAGTGCGGGGCCGTCCCAAGGTTCTTGAATGCCACTGTAATACTCGTAAAAATCGACAATTTCTGGGTAGGGAGCCAAATCCGGCTGATTTTTGTAGGCTTCGGGCACCAGAATTGTCAGGGATTCTAGGGGGGTGCGGCCGGAGTGCACCAACAATTCCATCACGTTGTCCAAGTTGGCCGAATCGCTGCTTTCGGGATTGACAATTGGGTTGAACGTGTCGATATCAGCTTGAGTCCAATTCGGGTGAGATAAATTGGCTTGCCGCGCCTTCATCCAGGTAATATTGCCCAACAGCGTGTTAATTTCGCCGTTGTGTCCCAGCAAGCGCATCGGCTGGGCTAAGTGCCACCGGGGCATGGTGTTGGTGCTGAAGCGCCGGTGATAGACGGCAAAGGAGCTTTTATAAGCGGGATTTTTTAGGTCTGGGTAAAATTCTGCCAGTACGGCCGATCGCACCATGCCTTTATAGACGATCGTGCGGCAGGAAAAAGAGCAAGTATAAAAGTCTCGGCGGGTGAAGTTGGGGCGATTTGACAGCGCGTGTCCGATGGTGCGGCGCGCCAAAAATAGATGTTTGTCGAGTTCGTCTCCGGAAGCGTGCGGTGAACTGACTATTACTTGTTCAATTTGAGGTTGATTTTCTAGCGCTTGCTCGCCCAAAACCGATGGTACAATGGGAACTTGGCGCCATCCCAAAAGTTTCAGTCCGCGATCGGTCAGAACTTGCTCAACCACCTGCCGCGCTATAGTCGCTTGAAATTTATCTTGAGACAGAAACAGCATTCCCACGCCACAGTTTTCCCGTGCGGGAGGCACAATTCCCTGTTCGGCGAACCAAGTATCCAGCAATTCCCAAGGAATCGCGGTCATCAAACCCGCACCGTCGCCGGAATCTGAGTCAGCGCTGCAACCGCCGCGATGTTCCAGACAAGTTAAAGCTGGCAGCGCTTTTTCAATAATCGAGTGCGTAGCTTCGCCGCTTTGGTTGGCAATAAACCCCACACCGCAGGCATCTCTTTCTTCCACTAACCAGCTTTGGCCGGCGAATGGAGTTCCTCGCTCTGTTTGATGCACGTTTCTGTTTGGATCGATCGTGTTACCCATGTTGATTGAATGTTATTTCCGTGATTGTGTGGTTGATGTGTTTTTATAGCTCGGAGAGAGAAGGCTGCCGAGCGGTGGGAGCCTAGTAAACTTTAAAACAGCACATTGGAAGCTGATTGGATAAAAATTTACGTCGATGCTGCCTGTACTTAGCACTAAAACCCTGTTGGCAGATTTCAAATTATCTCGCTCGCATCGCCTCGGAGATGTCTCCTAGAATACCTTGCTGTTAAAAAGCTGTGATTCTTTGGGAAATCGCCGCCCTGCAACTATATACATTGCAGGCGATCTAGTTTTTTGTGTGGGTTTTTCCTGAGTTCGGAAGGGTAGCCTTGCGAACACAGGTAGATAGTAACTTTAGCGTAATTTTGCTTGCTGCGCTGTTGAGTTGCTTTCGTCAGCGCCCGCAGACACAAAAGCCACCTGCCCGCTAAGTCGGTAGGTGCAATGTAGCAGCGCGGTTCACAACTGGTGAAACCTGTCTTATTGTGAAGTCAACTCTCAAGCCGCGAACATCAAGTTTATCAAAAAATTGATAAAATTTCACCCATTACAGTCAGAGTTTGCGTGCAAGTCTTGTCAGGGATGTTCAGAACCCTGGCTAAGATGCCTAGCCCAAAAAGGTTGACAATTTTCCCTAAGCCTATTTTGTATTTTTTTACCCACAAACTTTTTTGACACTTTATGGTCTACAGACGCGCTTGATTCTTGATTCGTTGAGGCGATTTGATGATGCAGATTTTATAACCGCAACCGTGTCGGAATTAATACCAAAACTCCTCGTTAATTGACTTAGCTAGGCCAGGATTTTTTCACTACAACAGTTCTCAATCTTGGCGATGTATGCCTTAGACTCTATGCCCACGGAGGCAAAGGCTCGCCGATCAAGCGTGCACATCATGTTACTGAGAATGGCTATATATTTTTCATTCTATTAATTAGGATCTCGAATTAAATAACTTACAATTTTAATTGTTATTGTGGGATGGGCTCTTATAGCCCGTCCACTCATGACGGGCTATAAGAGCCCATCCCACTTTCAAGAGTGGAAGTTATTTAATTCTCATTCCTTAGCGTCTTACCTTCCTCTTCAATAATGAACTGCTGTCATTCAATCAGCGTTAGCATCCTTGATTTTCTACTTAGTATCAAATCCCTTATCAACATTTATTACCTCAAATATTAAGTCTTGTTTTAAAAATTGCATTTTCATAATTTGAGCTACAAAGTAGATTAAACTAAATATAGTTAATCAATAGCACGGCCGATAGAGCGAAAATATTAGATAGTAACTCTAAAAAGCTTCAGGCTTGACAGAAGCAGTAGGAATAGGTAGGTATGGCTAGTATAACAAATATTTTGCGAGGATATCAGATTAACGAGCAAATATACGCAGGCAATCGAACTCTAGTTTATCGTGCCCGTCGGTCTGCCGATCGGCAGCCCGTAGTGATCAAACTGCTGCGAAATGACTTTCCCCGCTTCCACGAACTCGTTCACTTCCGCAATCAGTTTGTCATTACTAAAAACTTAGAGATCCCCGGCACTGTCAAGGCATACAGCCTGGAGACATACCATAACCACTATGCTCTGGTGATGGAAGACTTTGGCGGAATTTCCTTAAATAGCTACCTCGCTAGTCTAGTGTTCGCCAGCAAGGAACCTCTGGAAGGGTTGCCTATTAACGAGTTTCTTCCCATTGCCATTCAAATTGCCAACTCGCTTGACGGACTTTATCGCCACCACGTCATCCATAAAGACCTCAAACCTGCCAATATTTTAATTAACCCTGTCAGCAAACAAGTTAAGCTGATTGACTTCAGCATCGCTTCCCTGTTGCCGCGCCAAACCCAAGAAATTCAAAATCCCAACCTCCTCGAAGGCACTTTACCTTACATATCTCCCGAACAAACTGGGCGAATGAACCGAGGCATTGATTACCGCACGGATTTCTACTCTCTGGGAGTTACATTCTACGAACTGCTGACGAGACAGTTGCCTTTCCAAAGCGAAGATCCGATAGAGTTAGTACACTGTCACCTTGCCAAGCAGCCTATCCCACTCCATCACCTCAACAAAAGCGTTCCATTGGTGCTGTCTGAAATTGTTAGCAAACTGATGGCGAAGAATGCTGAAGATAGGTATCAAAGTGCGATCGGACTCAAGTTTGATTTGGAAACTTGTTTGTACCAGTGGCAAGAAACTGGAGAAATCGCCTCTTTTAAGCTAGGGCAGCGAGATTTGTGCGATCGCTTCATCATTCCCGAAAAATTATATGGTAGAGAGAACGAAGTATTCTCCCTACTAGCAGCCTTCGATCGCGTGAGTGCAGGAAGCGCCGAAATGATGCTGGTGGCTGGCTTCTCAGGTATTGGCAAAACCGCCGTCGTCAACGAAGTTCACAAACCGATTGTCGCAGCGAGAGGCTACTTCATCAAAGGCAAATTCGACCAATTTGGACGCAGCCAACCATTCTCAGCTTTTGTACAAGCTTTTCGCGATTTAATGGGTCAATTGTTGAGTGAAACCGACGCTAAAGTTGAACAGTGGAAGACTCAAATTATGACAGCATTGGGCGAGAATGCTCAGGTAATCGTTGAGGTAATTCCTGAACTAGAACGGATTATCGGAGAGCAACCACCCGCACCAGAGCTTTCGGGCAGTGCTGCCCAAAATCGCTTCAATCGCTTATTAGAGAAGTTCATTCAACTGTTCACAACCAAAGAACATCCCCTCGTCATCTTCTTAGACGACTTGCAATGGGCAGACTCAGCCTCATTAAACTTGATTCAACTTTTGACGAGCGATCGCGATCGGCACTATCTCTTTTTAATAGGAGCATATCGAGATAACGAAGTCAGTCCCGTGCACCCTTTAATGCTGACATTATCCGACATTCAACAAACCGGAGCCACAGTCAACACTATTACTCTCGCGCCACTCGATTGTTTCAATTTAAATTGTTTGATTGCCGATACTTTAGTTTGTTCTAGAGCGTTGGCCATGCCCTTAACAGAACTGGTCGATCAAAAAACCCAAGGCAATCCATTTTTCAGCACACAATTTCTCAAATCTTTGCATGAAGATGGGCTAATTACCTTTAATTTTGACGAGCGGTATTGGCAGTGCGATATCGCCACAGTGCGAACCTTAGCTCTGACAGATGATGTTGTCGAGTTCATGGCGATTCAATTGCAAAAGTTGCCGATCCAGACGCAAGAAGTTTTAAAGTTAGCGGCCTGCATTGGCAACGAATTCGATTTGGCAACGCTGGCGGTAGTGTGTGAAAAATCTTCTTCAGATACGGCAGCCAACTTGTGGCCAGCTTTGCAAGCAGGGTTGATTCTGCCACTAACTGAAGTTTATAAATTTTTCAGTTCAGAGGAGTTTGAATTCACAAATCAGAATTCAGAAGAAGAAAGCAATACTTCTGACTCGTGGTTCCAGAATCCCGACTCCTGTTATTACAAATTTTTGCACGATCGCGTACAGCAAGCAGCTTACGTTTTGATTCCAGAATCCCAGAAACAATCCACTCACCTCAATATTGGTCAACTTTTGTTGATTAATACTCCAACAACAGAAAGAGAAGAGAAAATTTTTAATATAGTCAACCAGTTGAATTATGGTGTTGATTTAATTACCGAACCAACAGAGCGTTACCAACTGGCTGAGTTGAATTTAATCGCTGGACGCAAGGCGAAGAATTCTACTGCTTATGCTGCAGCACGCAAATATTTAAGTTTTGGCAGGCAAATCCTAGCTCCCGATAGCTGGCACACTCACTATGAAACAGCCCTGGAACTGCACGTATTAGCGGCCGAAACCGCATACCTGAGCTATGATTTTCAGGAAATGGAGGAATTAGCAGCTTTAGTCCTGCACAATGCCAAAACGCTGCTGGATAAGGTCAAAGTTTATGAAATCGAGCTTTCTGCTTGTACGGCGCAAGTCAAACCTCAACAAGCCGTTGAAATGGGCTTAGCAGTTCTCAAACTCTTGGGAATTTGCTTCCCAAAAAATCCAACTCCGGCAGATATTCAGCAGGGACTAGGACAAACCGCATCACTTTTTGCTGGCAAAAAAATTGCCGACTTTATTGATTTGCCAGAAATGGAAAATCTCCAAAAACAAGCAGCCTTGCGAATTTTATCAGGTTTAGTTTCTCCAGCCTACATCACGGCTCCACTTCTCCTGCCACTGGTTATTGTCGAAATGGTTAATTTGTCGGTTAGTTATGGCAATGCGCCCTTATCTGCTTTTGCTTACGGCTTGTATGGATTGGTATTAAGCGGTGTAGTTCAAGACATTGAAACAGGGTTTGAATTTGGAAAACTAGCGTTAAATATTGTAGATTTATTTAATGCTAATTATCTCAAAACTAAAGTATATTATACAGTCGGCGTTCACATCATACATGGTAAACATCATGTTAAAGAAACCATCCCTCTTTTAAAAGAGGGTTACGCCAGAGGACTGGAAACAGGAGAGCTAGAATTAGGATATTCTGCCAAAGAAATCTCTCAATATTCATATTTAATCGGTCGGGAAATTGCGGGACTCGAACAGGAGGTGGCGACTTACTGCAATGCGCTGGTTCAATTTAAACAAGAAGCAGCTTTAAATTATACTAAAATCGTTCATCAGGCTTTATTAAATCTGCTGGGGCGATCGGAAAATCCCTGTCAATTTGTGGGAAATGCTTACAATGAAGAAACAATGCTCCCCTTTCACATCCAAGCAAACGATCGCAACGGACTCCACTATTTTTATTTCCATAAATTGCTTGTGTGTTACCTGTTTGGAGAAACCGAGCAAGCTTTAGAAAATGCTCGGCAAGCCGAACAGTATTTAGACGCGGTTATGGGTATGCTTAATGTGCCGATATTCTATTTTTATGACTCTCTAGCACGGCTGGGAGTTTGTAGCGATGTGGGTTCATCCCAAGAGAAACAAGAACATCTGCAAAAAGTGAGAAGCAACCAGGAAACCCTTCATAAATGGGCACATCACGCCCCCATGAATTTTTCGCACAAATGTTACCTAGTGGAAGCCGAACTGTTCCGAGTGCTGGGTGAGAATGTGCAGGCGATGGAGGCATACGATCGCGCCATTTTTCTGGCTAAAGAAAACGATTATCTCAACGAAGAAGCTCTGGCGAATGAATTGGCTGCTAAATTCTACCTGGCATGGGGGAAAGAAAAAGTTGCCCAGGTATATTTAATAGATGCTTACTATGCTTATGCTCGTTGGGGAGCGAAAGCAAAAATCGACGCTCTAGAACAACGCTATCCCGAACTTCTGGCTCCTATATTCAAACAGGAAAACGCTCGTTCATTGGAGAAAGGTACTACCTCCCATGAGACTTCATTGATTTCTATTCATCGCCAAACAATTGCTGGCAGTACGAGTACCACAGTCATAGATTTACCAACTGTTATCAAAGCTTATCAAGCTTTGTCTAGCGAAATTAAGCTGGAACAATTGCTCACTACCCTGATGGAAGTGGCGATTCAGAATGCAGGCGCTCAAACAGGAGTATTAATTTTAAAAGAAGACGACAACTGGACTATCGCCGTCCACTGTAGCGATCGCCAAGGCTGTCTTCTGCAAGAAACTATTGGGATTGAGGAGAGCGAATCTATTCCCCAGACTGTGATTAATTACGTTAAACGTAGCAATAAAACCCTAGTTTTCGATGATGTCAAGACTGAATTAATATTTACTTCTGACCCCTATATCCAGCAGCACCAACCTAAGAGCATCCTATGTACTCCGATTATCCATCAAGGCAAAATGATGGCAATTCTGTATTTGGAAAATAATCTGACGACGGGGGCATTCACTGGCGATCGCGTCGCCCTCCTCAACATCCTCTGCTCCCAAGCTGCCATCTCGCTGGAAAACGCCCGCTTGTATCAGCAATCTCAACAGCTTTATCAACAATCTCAGGATTATGCCCAAAAACTGGAGCAGTCTATTCAGAATCTCAAACAGATGCAGTTGCAATTGGTACAGGGTGAAAAGATGTCTGCTTTGGGAAATTTAGTCGCAGGGGTAGCCCACGAAATTAACAATCCCGTAGGCTTTATCGCCGGCAACTTGCAACCTGCTCAAGACTACGTGGGGGATTTATTCAATTTGATTGATTTGTATCAAGAAAAATTTCCCAATCCGGGAGGGGAAATTGAAGCCGAAATAGAGGATATGGACTTGGAGTATTTGCGAGAAGATTTGCCCAAATTGATTGGTTCAATGCAGGAGGGAGTCGA
Source organism: Microcoleus sp. D3_18_C2 (assembly GCF_036702395.1). Lineage (NCBI taxonomy): Bacteria > Bacillati > Cyanobacteriota > Cyanophyceae > Oscillatoriales > Microcoleaceae > Microcoleus > Microcoleus sp. D3_18_C2. The sequence goes on from NZ_JAUBTG010000039.1 coordinate 30,763, forward strand.
GCGCATCCGCAATATCAGTACAAGTTTGAGAACGTTTTCTAGGGCTGATAGCGATCGACCAGTTTCTTTCAATATTCACGATGGACTAGAGAGCACTCTGCTAATTCTCAAGCACCGTTTAAAAGCCAGCGAGTTCCGCCCTGCCATTGAAGTTGTGAGAGAGTATGGTAAATTGCCTCTAGTGAAATGCTTTCCCGGACAGTTAAACCAGGTATTTATGAATATACTGGCTAATGCCATTGATGCTCTGGAGGAGTCAAATAAGGGGCGCAGTTTTAGTGAAATTAAAGCCATACCTAATCAAATCACGGTTCAAACTGCTCTGAGCGAAGACAACAATCAGGTTTTGATTCGGATTAAGGATAATGGAGTGGGGATGTCGAAGGAAGTCCAAGAAAATATCTTTAACCACTTATTCACAACCAAGCCTGTGGGTCAAGGAACGGGATTAGGATTGTCGATCGCCCATCAAATTGTGGTGGAAAAACATGGAGGTACGTTACTCGTGAATTCTTCTTTGGGGGAGGGTTCGGAGTTTGTGATTTCTATTCCGGTGTGAGCCTTTTGTAGTAAGGCTTGAGGGCAATTAGTGCCGTTGAGTAAGAAGAGACATACGGATTTTCCGGGTTTCTAAATCCCCATGTGTTTAGAAGTGAAATTGTGAGTGGTAAGCTGTGAAACGTAATTTTTTCTATTGGCGTCTAATATTGTTAGTCTCGATTTTACCCGTAATGGCGATCGTCCCGTCTTTAGTCTGGAATCAACCCGCAAGAGCACAAGAGGGGGAAAGGGCTGGGTTGATTCATGCTTCGAGATCCCGCCAGGGAATTCATTCCCTGGCTGATAGCGAAAGTCGGTTAAAACCGACTGAAATATTGACAGATAGTCCTCTTGAGAGGACTTCAGCTATGAGACAGGGAATTCATTCCCTGTCGGAATATAGGTTTTTGGCTCAATCTCTACCGCCAGATTCCAGAATCAAACAAGGCCGCCAAGTGTCTCTAAACGGCCGCATTCTCCCCCTAAGTTGGACTCAGCAGCCGGCAAACAGCACTTCTGCGAATTTCCGAACTTGGATTGCTGATGTTGGATTGATGCAAGGTGCGGGAGTGGATTTGCTTAGCAGCGCCGACAGTACCAAACAACCTGTGCAGTGGTTTTCGGTATCTTTAACCGGTGATCAAAGCTTAGCAACCTGGGCAACAGGCCCGTATCGTTACTTAGATGTTACCGATTTTGCTAGACTTGCGGGCTGGGAGATATCTGCTGATGGGAATATTCTAAAAATTACTTCTCAAACTGCAAGTGTTACCGGAATTCGGCAAGCAGAAATAGAATCGGGCGATCGCATTGTAGTAGATATCGATCGACCCGCCCCTTGGCAAGTCAACTTTGTCAATAAACCAATCCCGTCGCCGACACCCACACCCAACCCCCCGGACGACCCCACAAAGCCCGCTATCCCACTGCCAAACCTCCGCGCAGCGCCAAACCTCGAAACACCAGACGACCCGACCAAACCCGCTCTCCCGCTGCCAATAACGCCCGCAGCGCCGATCGCCGGTCAAGAATGGTCGATCGCGATCGATGCCAAAGTCGATCCGGCGTTACTTCAGGAAACTTTTCAAACCAGCCAACAATTGCTATCACTAAAAGTCGAACCTGACGGAGATCGAACCAAAGTCAAAGTGAAGATTCCTTTAGGTTGGCGGCCGCAAGTTTTGGGCTTGGGAAATCCCAATCGATTAGTTATCGACATTCGGCCAGATTCGCTAGTAGAAAAAAACATCGTTTGGGCGCCCGGTGTGCAGTGGCGGCAGCAGTATCAAAATTTAGGAACCGATCGTTTTCCGGTAGTTTGGTTAGAAGTTAATCCGCGTCAAGCGGGTGTGAAAATTCGACCAATTCTCAGCAATCCGCCGACAGATCAAGGCACTGCACCTTTATTGCAAACAGCAGAAGTGTCGGGTGCTGCTGCTGCGATTAATGCAGGGTTTTTTAATCGAATTAATCGCTTAGCTTTAGGGGCAATTCGGCGCGACAATAAATGGCTTTCCGGGCCGATATTGAACCGGGGGGCGATCGCGTGGAACGATCGGGGAGAATTTGCGATCGATCGTTTAACTTTGCAAGAAACTGTGATGACTCCGGCCAATCAACTTTTGCCTGTTTCTCATCTCAATAGTGCCTACGTACAACCGGGAATCGGTCGCTACAATTCTGATTGGGGAACAACTTATACTCCGTTGTCTGGCAATGAAATAGTTGTGACAGTTGCTGGCGATAGAGTTGTCAGCCAATCCCCCGGAGGTGCGCCGGGAACAACAACTTTTCCCATTCCAGCTAACGGTTATATTTTGGCTTTGCGTGCCGATTTGTTCCCGGCATCTGAACTTTCTATCGGCACTTTATTGCGTTTGGAAACTAACACTTTTCCTGCTGATTTCAACCGTTTTCCTTACATTATCGGCGGCGGCCCGGTGTTGGTACAAAACAGTCAAGTTGTGCTGGATGCTAAGGCGGAAGGGTTTAGCGATGCGTTTGTTAGACAGACAGCAATTAGAAGTGCGATCGGGCGAAATGCTGCGGGGAATTTGCTGATTGTAGCGGTGCACAATCGCGCGGGCGGGGCGGGGCCAAATTTCGCAGAACTGGCGCAGATTTTGCAGCAAATGGGTGCTGTGGATGCTTTAAATTTGGATGGGGGAAGTTCGACGGGTTTGTATTTGGGAGGTAGTTTGCTCGATCGACCTCCGTCAACTGCTGCGAGAGTTCATAATGCGATCGGTATTTTCATTCAACCATAAGTAGTTAAAGATTTTTGAGGCACATAGTTGCCAAGAGAGCGCTCTTTCATAGATATTAAGAGCGCTTAAACGCAACTACATACCTTTTTTGTGCCAGTTGCGCTCAGGACTAAAATATTAAGCAGCGGCCGTAGCATTTGCTTCCAGAGGCTCGATTTCCTCCGGCGTAGCGTGACGGCGCGGATCATTAAAGCTGCGTGCCGCTAGCCAGTTAGAATTTTGCGCCGCCTCGCAACCAATCACGTAAAGCGAAGATTGGTTAAAAGCAGCCCAGAGAGCATCACAAGCCTGTTTATCCATCAGTGAATCGGCGATCGGGCGATCGTGAATCAGAGCAAATAAATCAAACTCATTTCGTTTTGGATTCCACTGATATTGCAAAATAGGAGCATAACCCATTTCGATCAATTGTGCGATCGCGCGATCGGGCGTATATCCGTCTAAATGCACCCGATTGAGATAGATAGACACTTGCACATACTCATCTCTGGCAGGTAGCAGTCGGTAATTCGAGTTAGTCATCATTATTTGTCTCCGTGCAGTAGTAATAAGAACGGCCTGCAATATCGGGGCGTTTTTCAGCCTTCATTTTATGCTGAGCACATCGTCGCTTAGCATAAAGGTCTTTTTCAATTTCAGTCTCGCCGGGGGCATAAAAAGGACGGTGAGGAAGCAGTTCCGCTTCTAAATCCTCCCAAGATTTCTCTGGGTTGTCTGAATCTCTCAGCATTTGTCCCTCGCGGTTGGTTCGAGGATGCCATTTATTCGATATAGTCGATCGGTCATTCGATTTTAGATTTTAGATTTTGGATTTTGGATTGACTTGCGCGAGATAAATTCGGGGGACGCAAGGATTTGAGATTTGAGATGCTTTCGATTGATTTGCGCGAGATAAATCACGTGGCGGCTACCACATGAAGAAATTCGCTTGTCATCAGTGTGTTTCCTCAGTTTTGGCGATCGTCTTGACGCGCTGGGGCTTTGGCTCTAAAACGGGTTCGTTTTCCTGTAACCAAGTTTCGATATACTCCAACAGAACCTCATTCATGCTGAGGCTACGCATGGCGCAAGATGCTTTGAACTTGGCTCTTGTCTCTTCAGGTAGATAGATTTTTACGGACACAGTTTTACTTGTAGTCAAAGTTTCCATATCGCTATATCGATTTGTCTATGTGTCTAGCCTGACACACAGGCGCGCGATCGGATAGGGTCGCTTGTCGATATAAGGACTTGTCGCCTTGTCCCTATATCGATATAATAACAGACATAGCCAAAAAACGACAACCGCGCCGAGTTAAACGCCATTGCCGTTTCCATACATTTTGCAAACAATGCTTGACATCCCAGTCTCCCTGTGCTAGCTTGTCGAATAGTATTGTGTTTAATCCACAAATCGCAGCACTTCAGCTATGTTCACAGCCAACAGCTATTTTTATTTTTGGTACAGCCAAGTTCGCCCGGAGTGAATTTGCAATTCACTGTGAACATCCGGGCGAACCGCAGATTAACACCTGCGGTTTTGTTTTTTCTACTTCTTTCCCCAACAACCAATCGAGTACAAGCGAAAACAGCAATGACATTATTCAGTAACTGGTACTACAGCTTTTATTTTTGGCCCAACAAGAGTTCTGGGTAAATTGTCGCGCTGTCTTTTCGCACGAACCCGGAACTCCTAAAAGTTCCGGGTTTTTTGTTGTCAACCACCCACTTAATTTTGCTGGAAAATATCCTCATGTTAGAAGCCAAACTCGTAACCAAATCTCATCCCGAACACCAAACAATTGTCAAACTTTCAGAAACAGTCTCAGTCGGCGGCACAGAATTATTAATCATCGGTGGCCCCTGTACCGTAGAAAGTTCCGCACAAATGGAAACAGTTGCCCGCCAACTATCCGCCGCCTCCGTGCAAGCTTTGCGAGGCGGAGTCTACAAACCCCGCACTTCTCCCTATTCTTTCCAAGGGATGGGAATTGAGGGACTGGAAATTTTAGCCGATGTCAGCCGGCGTTACGGTTTGCCCGTGGTGACAGAGGTAATGTCGAGCGCCCAAATTGAGCCAGTTGTCACCTATGCTGATATGCTGCAATTAGGCAGTCGGAATATGCAAAACTTCGAGTTACTAAAGGCGATCGGTCAAGCCGGAAAACCAGTTTTGTTAAAACGCGGCTTGTCAGCCACAATCGAAGAATTTGTGATGGCCGCCGAATACATTGTCAGTCACGGAAATCCTCATGTAGTTCTCTGCGAAAGAGGCATCCGCAGCTTCGACAATTACACCCGGAATGTATTAGATTTAGGTGCAGTCGTAGCCCTCAAACAGTTAACTCATTTGCCAGTAATTGTAGACCCTTCTCACGCCGTCGGCAAGCGAGAATTAGTCGCACCACTCGCCAAAGCAGCGGTTGCTTGCGGTGCAGACGGATTAATTATTGAATGTCACCCGCAACCAGAAAAATCGGTTTCTGACGCGCGGCAAGCTCTTTCTTTACCAGATATGGTAGATTTAGTTGCGAGTTTACGGCCTGTAGCCGCCGCCGTTGGCCGGTGCATACCAGATATTAAGTCATTAGTCATCAGTCATTAGTCATTAGTTATTAGTTATTAGTCATCAGTCATTAGTCATCAGTCATCAGTCATATTATGTCCGGTCGATTACCCCTAATACGGTAGGGGCGGGTTCACCCACAATATCTGCCAATAATTAACAATCTCAAAAACCCGCCCTTTTAATCGCTCGATCGGAGATGATATCCTTAGTCATTAGTTGGCGCCGCAGGACTTGGCTTTTGTAGGGTCAGAATTTATTCTGGCGCACTTTTGCGGGGAAAGCGAAATTAGATTAAAATAAAAGCACAATCAACACTGTCATCTACAATATTTGGCTTTTATTATGGCAATACTACTTAAGGTTCCCTCGATCGTCTGTTCTGGCTGCGGTGATACAATTACCAAAGCCATCAAAACTGTTGACTCCGAAGCTACTGTCAATGTGGATGTCGCAGCTAAGACTGTTACTGTTGAAGCCCAAGCTTCTGATGAGTCAATCAAACAAGCTGTGGTAGCTACGGGCCACACCATCCAAGGAGAATAAGATTAGGTTTCGTCTAAGTGTTCGGCGACTGCTTGGTAAAGTTCAAAAACGTGGCGATCGAGTAAACTATAAAAAACTTGTCTCCCAACCTTGCGGTAACTTACCAACCGCATCGCCCGCAATGCCCGCAACTGGTGCGATACTGCTGACTCACTCATACTCAACGCCGCAGCTAAGTCACACACGCACAGTTCTTGTTTTGCCAAAACCGACAGCAGCCGCAGGCGATTCGCATCTCCCAAAAGACTGAAAAACTCAGCCATCCGCTGGGCTTTTGCGGTGTTGAGAACTTGTGTTTGGATGTCCCCGACCCGCCAACAGTCAACTAGGTGCGATGGATCGCACGTTGGTGTATCGTTTTGTTCGTGAGGCTGACTTATCGCTCCATTAACAGCAGAGTTGGGTGACATCTTTTCCAGGCTGGTTTTAGTTCTCATCAAAAAAACTGGGTGGAAACCCCGTCCTTATAGGACGGCTTGACAAAAATATACAACACTCAGCCAACTCTATCACAAAAGACGTGTTAGACTGTGACGATATGGAAAAAGCCTATCGCTACCGAATCTACCCCACCACCGAGCAAGAAAAACTCTTGCGACGGACAATGGGTTGTACTCGGTTAGTGTACAACAAGGCTTTGGCTTACCGGACAGAATCTTGGTACGAACGCCAAGAAAGAGTTGGCTACGGCGAAACTTCCTCTATGCTAACGAACTGGAAGAAAGAGGAAGAACTTGATTTTTTGAATGAAGTTAGCTGCGTGCCTCTTCAACAAGGACTGCGCCACCTCCAAACAGCGTTCACCAATTTCTTTGCAGGACGAGCCAAGTATCCTAATTTCAAGAAAAAGCATAACGGCGGTAGTGCTGAATTTACCAAATCTGCCTTCCGCTGGAAAAACGGGCAGGTATTTTTGGCTAAATGTAATGAGCCATTACCTATTCGCTGGAGCAAACAAATTCCTGAAGGGTGCATTCCCTCTACTCTTACGGTGAAATTAACACCCGCTGGACTTTGGTTTGTCTCTATATTGGTAGATGACTACACAATCCAACCACTTCCCCGAACAGATAAAACTATCGGATTGGATGTGGGAATTACAAGTTTGATTGCTACTAGCGACGGCGATAAAATCTCCAATCCCAAGCCTTTTAAAAAGCTTCGGAAAAAGTTGAAAAGAAAGCAAAAAGCTTTAGCTCGTAAACATCCGGGAAGCAACAATCGAGAGAAAGCCCGGAGACAGGTGGCAAAAGTCCACGCACAGATAGTCGATGTGCGTAAGGATTTTCTTCATAAGCTAACGACTCAACTCGTTCGTGAAAACCAAACGATTGTAGTTGAGGATTTGGCTATCAAAAATATGGTAAAGAACCATAGGTTAGCTCTGGCTATTAGTGACGCTAGTTGGAGTGAACTGATTCGCCAACTAAGCTACAAGTGCGATTGGTACGGGCGAAATTTAATAAAAATAGACCGCTGGTTTCCTAGTTCTAAGCGCTGTGGAAACTGCGGTCACATTGTTGAGAAATTGCCTTTGAATATTCGCGCATGGGAATGCCCTAAGTGCGGGACAAACCACGATCGCGATATCAATGCGGCAAAGAATATTTTGGCGGCTGGGCTAGCCGTTTCAGTCTGTGGAGCAACTGTAAGACCCGAAGAGAGTAAGTCTCGGAAGGCTGGTGCTATGAAGCAGAAACCCAATTAGTGATGATTGGGAATCCCCGCACTTCAGGGCGGGGTGGATGCCAATTTCATTTTAGTGCGATCGGCAAACCTTTTGTAACAAAACTTTTACATTCCCTTGACTTATATCTGAATATGTGTTCATATATAAGTATAGACAAACAACCCCACCAGGAGAAGCTCAAATGACTACCGCCACCCAAACAAAATGTGCCTGCCCTTCATGTTCGTGCGTTGTCAGTCCCAGCGAAGCCATTGAAAAAGACGGCAAAACATATTGTTCCAGTGCTTGCGCTGACGGACACCCCAACGGCCAAGGCTGCGGCCATACAGGCTGCGAGTGCAACAAATAAATATTCGGCTTCAGAAAAGGTTAATCACCCACTGCCAAATATCTCTAAAGGGAGATGCGAACCGCGCATTTCCCAATTTTTTTGCTTTTAGGTTAAAGAAAAGTTAAAATAAAGCTAACTTAAGGTTAAGACTGCATTAATAGACTAAATACAGAGCGAAAAAGCACAATTGCTACTTACGCAATACAATAGAAGCAAGTTGGCGCCGCGATACAGAGTACAAATAGTGCTATTAACAGCAGAGACCGAACCAAAAGTTGAATACCAAAAGTTAAATTAGGAGGGGGCAATGAAAGAGCGGGAAGATTTTTTACATCCTCGCAATCGCTACTACGGTGATTTCACGCCAGAAAACTTGGCGTTTAATGCCAATTTGCAGGAGTTTGCTCAAAAAATAACTTATATTTGCTCGCTGGAAACAGGGGGGAAAATTAGTGCTGAGAAAGCCTATAAAGATATTAAGATGCTTTGGAAAGACTTAAAATCCTCTAAGAAGCAATTGGGAATTGGCCAAAACCCCCCCAGTACCGAGGAGCAAAATTCACCTTAAAGTCATCGCAGCCAACGCAGCGTTTGCAATCGAAAACCCCTGCGATTGCAAACGCTGCGTTTTGCTGCGTATCCAGCAAATGTAAGGTGCTTGCTAGGCGAACTTTAGAAAGTCTATGGTTTGGGATTTGGTGCAGTTTCTCCTGCAAAGGAAGTACAATTGCCGCCGAGGCCAGAAATAATCGTGCAAGTATTAGTTTTCAGCATTCCCTGATAAGTATCAGCACCGGTGCCGGGGCCGCCCAACTCGTCGCTGTAAAGTTCCTTGTCCCAAATTTTGACATTTGCCTCCCTCGCCACAGTCTCCATCAACTTCGGATTAGTTGTAGTTTCGGCAAAAATAGTCGGCACTCCTGTACTCTTAATTTCTGAGGACAATTCGGCAATTCTTGCGGCCGTGGGCTGTTCCTCTGTCGTCACACCCTGTAAAGCTCCAGCCATCTCCAAACCGTAAGCATCGGCATAGTAACTCAGAGCATCGTGAGTTGTTACTAACTTGCGTTTTTGGGCTGGAATAGTCGCAATTTGAGCTTTGATCCAAGTATCTACTTTTTGCAACTCATCTGTTAAGGCGGCTGCATTTTTTGTATAAAGTTGAGCATTGGTGGGAGAAACTTCGATCAATTGGTCGCGAATTGTTTCTACCATACGGATGCCATTTTGAGGGTTATGCCAAACGTGAGGGTCAGGGACTTTTTCGCCTTCTGCATGGGCTTCATTTTCCGCTTTCTCTTCGCCGTGTTCGTGCTCGTGTTCGCCTATCAGCGGTTTGGGAACTGCGAGTTCGTGTACGGCGATTTTGGGTGCGGAATTACTGCTAGATTCAATTAACTTAATGATGCTGGGTTCGTGGTTGTAGCCGCCGTATAAAATCAGATTTGCGGTTTCAATCGCTTTGCGGTCTTCCGGCTTAGTTTGATAGGCGTGGGGGTCGTCTCCCGGCTTGATTAGACAGGTGGTGTCGATCGAACTTTGAGCGATTTCTCTAGTTAGGTTGCAGATAACGCCAGTCGTGGCGACGACTTTGGGCAAGTTGGCGGCCTGACTGGCTGGAGTTTGAGTTGCGGCGGGACTCTCTGACACCGGATTGGTTGCGTTCTGTCCTCCACTGCAGCCAACCAGCCCGCAGCCAATTGCCAAAACAGTGGCACCGCAAAATCTGCGGGTTTTTCCAGGCAAGTTCTTTAACATTTTCACCTTTGGAACGATAATCATTATTGCTTTTTCGAGTTATCCTATTGTAGTAGCTACGAACAAGAATCGTTCTCAAAATCTCTAATTATGCTAGAAGTGCAAGACTTGGCTGTCAATTATCGCGGAATTGCAGCCCTCAACAGCGTGAATTTCCAGTTAGATCCCGGACAATTAACGGGTGTGTTCGGCCCCAACGGCGCGGGGAAAAGCACGATGGTGAAAGCGATGCTGGGATTGATCCCGGCTTGTCGCGGTTTGGTGAAATATCAGGGGCGGTTGTTGAAGCAGCAGTTATCGCGGGTGGCTTATGTGCCCCAGCGATCGCAAATTGACTGGGATTATCCGATTACGGTGTGGAATGCGGTGATGATGGCGCGAACCGTTAAGACTGGCTGGTTTCGCAGCCCCTCGAAGCAGTCCCAAGAATTGGTCAAAGCCGCTTTGCTGCGGGTGGGAATGTGGGATTTGCGCGATCGACAAATTGGCGAACTGTCTGGCGGACAGCAACAGCGGATTTTTTTAGCAAGGTCGATCGCCCAACAAGCCGATTTATTTTTCTTCGACGAACCTTTTAACGCGATCGACAAAGCAACCGAAGAAATTATTTTCGATATTTTTGCCGAACTAAAAGCAGAAAATAAAACATTGCTAGTAATCAGTCACGATTTAGGCGAAACGTTAAAACAGTACGACAATTTATTATTGCTCAACAAGCAGTTAATTGCGAGCGGTTCCTGCCAGGAAGTGCTCACCGCAGCCAATATTCAAAAAGCCTATGGATACGATTTAAGTTTAGTGTCAGCGTAAGCCAAAAAAGATTTATCTTTAAAATTGATTGTGGCACAGGCGTCCCGCCTGTGCAATTGATTGTGGCACAGGCGGGACGCCTGTGCAATTGATTGTGGCACAGGCGTCCCGCCTGTGAAGTAGATTGTGGGACAGGCGTCCCGCCTGTGAAGTGGATTGTGGCACAGGCGTCCCGCCTGTGAAGTGGATTGTGGCACAGGCGTCCCGCCTGTGCAATTGATTGTAGTTAAAAAAAACCTATTATTAACCTAATTCAATGTTAAACCTACTAATTGAGCCGCTACAATTCGAGTTCATGCGAAATGCGATCGCCGTCGGCATTTTGCTAGGAATTCTCTGCGCCGTTGTCGGTTCATACCTAATTGTACAGCAAATGGGAATGATGGTTGACATGATTGCCCATTCAGTATTAGCAGGATTGCCCGTAGCTTTTTCTTTAGGTTTCAATATTTCGATCGGTGCCTTTATATCGGGAATTATCAGCGCCGTGATTATGGCGTGGATTCAATCCCAATCGCGCCTAAAAATTGATGCAGTCATGGCATTAATTTTATCGACATTTTTAGCAATTAGCGTCACCTTAATTAGCCTGTTGCGGACAACAAAATTAGACCTAGATGGGTTTTTGTTTGGGAATATATTGTCAGTTGCACCTGCTGACGTGCAGCAGACTTTTGTGATAACTTTGATTATTTTGGCGATCGTTAAAATCTTTTACAAAGAACTGCTATTCTATACTTTTGACCCCCTGGGGGCGCAAGCCTGCGGTTTGCCTGTAAACTGGATTTATTTGGGGATGATTTCGGCGATTACGCTGACGATTGTTGCGAGTTTGCAAACCGTGGGAGCGCTGTTAGTAATTTCGCTGTTAATCGGGCCGGGAATGACGGCGTATTTGTTGGTAAAAGAGCTACATTTAATGATGGGATTAGGAGCTATTATTGGGATTACAGCTAGCGTGACTGGTATGTATCTCAGCTATTATTGGAATATGCCGTCTGGTGCGGCAATTGTATTAGTTGTTTTTGGGTTATTTTTAGTAGCTTTGCTGTTCAGTCCCAGTCAAGGGATTTTGACAAGAAAGAGAGGATAACACTCCAGGACGCACTTCGACGCTTAGAAACCGGGTTTTTTACTCGATGCGGTATGCAACGAAGTAGACGCTCGAAAAAGCCGGTTTCTCGGCATCCATGGGTAAATCCTAAAGTTTTCAATTGTTTATGTTTTGGTCAAACCGGCGCCTATGCGAACTTAGCGCCCCCCGAAGCCTTTGCCACGCATAGACTTTGACCAAACCAGCAATTCGCCTCCACAGCCGCCAGCCACGAGAAACTGGCCTTCGGGATGCCATGCGAGACAGGAAAAACCGCCCTCTGCACCTTTGAGAATTTGCAGCAATTGTTCTGCTTCATACCACAAACAAACTTGACCATCTGCGGCTGCAGAAGCTAATAAAAATGTGGTAGGTTGAAAGGCGATCGCATTTACAACTTTTTCATGCACTTCTAACGCCCAACCTTCCCAACCGACTCTTTCATCAGCGTCTCTTTCCCAGACAGAAATGCCTTGAGAACTCGAAGCAGCTAACAAAGGTGCACCCAAAGAATTAGTTTTACCCGACCAAGCTAACTGCCGAACTTTCCCCGGAAAACCCTGCATTATCCACGGTTGAGAACTGCCCCATTCATTAACAATTAGGGTGTTGTCAATATTACCGCAAGCTAAATATTTCCCTGACGTATCCCAAGAAATTGCACCTGTTGCAGACGGTACTGACAAGACGTGCGGGTCTTCGTCCCAGTCTTCGCCGTCCCAAACTTTGACACCTTGATAGCCGCTAACTGCCAGATATTTAACAACAGGATGCCATGCTAAATCGAGGATAGATGATGAGTCGAAATTCAGCGTTACTTCAACAACATCATCATCAGCATTCCAAACTTGAACGCAGCGGCCCATACTAAAAGCTAACTGATTGCAGTTCGGACTCCAAACTAACTTGTCCACCCAGACGCGCTGGTTGTCCAAATTAGCAATTAATTCCCCAGAATTAACGCGCCAAATTTGCACCCGTCCGTCTTGTCCGCCAGCAGCTAGGAATTGACTGTCGCGTGAAAAAGACAAGCAATCGGCTGATTTACCCGTAGCAGTTTGTAGCGGTTGCAAGGACAATTCATTCATTGTCCCTACAGTCCCTAACATCACTTCGCCCGCAGCGGAACAGACTGCTAAAGTTTTGCCATCCGGCGACCAAGTAACAGCAGTTACGTAGTCAGACAGCATTTTTTTAGCGTGAAATTGCAGGGTTAGTTCACTTTTATTTGTCTTTTTGTTACCCATATTTATTGAATCTGACATATTGTACTATTCTTAAGAACGGGCAAGATGCCCGTTCCACAAGAGATGAATTCTCTTCTTGTGGAACAGGCATCTTGCCTGTTCCCTTCCACAAAAGATGAATTTTCATCTTGTGGAACAGGCATCTTGCCTGTTCCCTTCCACAAAAAGATGAATTCTCTTCTTGTGGAACAGGCATCTTGCCTGTTCCCTTCCACAAAAGATGAATTTTCTTCTTGTGGAACAGGCATCTTGCCTGTTCCCTTCCACAAGAGATGAATTCTCTTCTTGTGGAACAGGCATCTTGCCTGTTGCTAAAAGGCTTATTGAAAATGCTTCAATATGTCAGTTAAACCAGACATTTACGAAAATCCTCTCGCAATTGATTTTCGTTTAAATTCCGACCGATAAATACAAGCTCATTTTTCGGAATTTCTGTATCTTTCCAAGGTCGATCCGGTCTGCCATCGAACAACATATGCACTCCTTGAAACACAAATCTGTTGTTTTCTCCAGCCATATTCAAAATGCCTTTTGTCCGAAAGATATTCGTGCCTTGAGTTCGCAACAATTCGCCGACCCAATCGCTAAATTTGTTGCCGTCAATGGCGCCGGATTCTACTATTGCTACCGAGGTAACAGTTTCGTCGTGTTCGTGAGTGTCTTCGCCCAAAAAGTCGGGTTCTATTTCTAATGCCCGGTTTAAATCAAATGCTTTGACGCCCAACAAAGCATCCATTTGTAATTCAGCGTTGTGAGTACGGTAAATTTTTGCCATTGCATTCATGGCGCGAATTCGCTTTTCTAATTCTGCCAATTCTTCCTCAGTCACTAAATCTGTTTTGTTGAGCAAAACTACATCGGCGAATGCAATTTGCTCTTGAGCTTCGTCTGCGTCCCAGTGCTGCCAGATGTGCTTGGCATCGACTACGGTGACAACTGCATCTAGCAGTAATGTGTCCCGCATATCTTCGTCTACAAAAAATGTCTGAATGACGGGTGCGGGGTCGGCTAAACCTGTGGTTTCGATGACTATGTGGTCGAATTTGTCTCGCCGCTTCATCAAGTTGCCGATAATCCGAATTAAATCGCCTCGCACTGTACAGCAAATGCAGCCGTTGTTCATCTCGAAAATTTCTTCGTCGGCATCAATTATCAGTTGGTTGTCGATGCCTACTTCGCCGAACTCGTTGACGATGACTGCAACTTTTTTGCCGTGTTCCTCTGTTAAAATTCGGTTCAGTAGCGTAGTTTTGCCTGCACCCAGATAGCCTGTGAGAACGGTAACAGGAACTGATTCGATCGCCCCAGCACTCACCATACTTGACCTCGATTAGTGTACAATGATAACCATTATCGTTATTTTACACCAAACTTGCTGGTAGTAGCAAGTTTATTAAAAAATGTTAAGAGTTTTTAACTACAGGAATACGCAGTCTTTGGTTCAGGGCTTACCCATAGGGCTAGAAACCGGGTTTCTACGAGTTTTGGAAGAACGAGAAATATAGGAAGAAACCCGGTTTCTGAGGTCAGCGTGTGTGGCTAATGACTGATGACAATTAATTGTTAATCATAGCTGCAATTCGATCGCGCTCTAACTCTCGACCGATCAGCACTAATTTGGTTTGACGGATCTCGGAAGATTGCCAAGGGCGATCGTAAAAATATTCTATCCGAGAGCCCACACCTTGCAACACCATCCTCATCGGTTTCTTGGGAACCGCCACAAACCCTTTAATCCGATAGATTTCCTCCTGCTGCATCAAGGATTGCAGTTTTTTCACCAAAGCTTCAGGTTCAAATTCGCGATCGGCAATAAAGTAAGTCGAGTTAATATCATCATCGTGCTCGTGTTCCTCCTCAGTGTCGTGGTGACTTGGGCGAGACTCCAAATCATCCTCAACCGCCGCATTAAATCCCATTAACACATCCGGGTTAATTTCGCCACCTTTGCAGGGCACAATTTTCACACTCGGACGTAACTCTTGCTGCAACCAGCTTTGGACTTTCTTGTGAGTTTCCACATCTACGCGATCGACCTTCGTTAAAAGTACCATATCGGCACAGGCTAACTGGTCTTCAAACAATTCCTCGATCGGAGTTTCGTGATCTAAACTATCATCAGCCTGCCGCTGTGCCATCAAAGCATCGATATCACCGACAAAAGAACCGCTAGCAATAGCTTCGCAATCGACAACAGCAACCACACCGTCTACAGTAGCACCCGTGCGAATTTCCGGCCAGCGAAAAGCTTGAATCAAAGGTTTAGGAAGTGCGAGGCCCGAAGTCTCAATTAAGATACAATCTATTTGCTCTCTACGCTTCAACAATTCCTGCATAGTGGGCAAGAATTCCTCTTGAACAGTGCAGCAAAGACAACCATTTGTTAGTTCAACAATATTGCTGCTGACATTTTCTTCTTCGTCGCAAACTTGGCAATCGCGCAGCAGTTCTCCGTCAATTCCGATTTCGCCAAATTCGTTAACCAGAACAGCAATGCGGCGACCTTGATTATTTTGCAATAAGTGGCGAATTAAGGTAGTTTTACCGCTACCAAGAAAACCAGTGATGACAGTAACAGGAATTTTGTGCATTGATAATTTAGTTGTTGTACTGTGATTGAATATCTTTCAATTTTGGGTCAGTCAATTGCTGACAGGAAACTCGTTAAACCGACATTCCGGCAGGGGTTTAAACCCCTGCCTCAAAGCGAAAGTCCTCTCAAGAGGACTAATGAGTTTAAATTTTTTATTCTCAGTCCTCTTTAGAGGACTTTCGCTATTAGCCAGGGACTTAAGTCCCTGGCGGATTGGTGGTCTTAGTTATCGCCGATGGGCCGAGCATGGTAAGGAGAAAAACTCTAATTTGGTAGTGGTGGAATCTTTGCTAAAACACCTTTTTTCAGAGCTTGAGGACGCTCAGACCAAGGCAACAAACCGTCTGGTTTAGCATAGTATTGACCCGCGCATTCGAGTACCGCCTCGACGCTTTCCGACTCATTTGCTGGTAAATCGCCAAACAGATAAGTGTACTTTCCAACAGCAGCAAAAGACACCGCACAAGAGTGACTACAAGCACTCATGCACTCAACCTCTTGAATCTCAAACTTATCAGAAAACTCCCAATCTTTAGCGAGTTGCGACAAATTTTCCATAAATTGTTGACCGCCGCTTTTACCTTCGCGCTTGCCGTTTTTCCAAACACTAGCGCAAGCAGTGCAAACAAATAGACTGTGCTTTGTGCGTACAGCCGTGTTAATTCCATCCATCATCCGTACCTCGCAGATGCGTTCAAAAGTGAGTTATATATCGGCGGGCATTCTGACTTGAGAAACCCCAAGGGTTTCATTACAGTTGCGGGACAGCGCCGGACTTGCACCGAACTTTCCCCGTTTCCTCTAACGGCTGCTCCCCGCTAGAACCGATCGCGAAATCACATCATACCGCACTTACCGCCAATCGATTTTAGATTTTAGATTTTAGATTTTAGATTTTAGATTTTAGATGGGAGAAAGCGAGCCCAGGGATAAATCTGGGGGCTGGTTTAGTAGTTTGTAGGATGCGCCACAAGCACCCTACAGATTACAAATTATGCAGTTTCGTGCTGCCGCCATGCGGGATGCCACAGCAATTCAGCAGTCGATCGCTTCTCGACCATTTCAGGAGTAATCATACAGTTAGCCACATCCTTGCGAGAAGGCAACTCGTACATCACATCCAGCATTAACTCTTCTAAAATGCTGCGGAGAGCTCTCGCGCCAGTTTTACGACGATAGGCCTCTTGGGCGATCGCCCGTAGCGCTTCCGGCTGGAATTCCAACTCCACGCTGTCCATCTTCAACAGCTTTTGATACTGCTTCACCAGCGCATTCCGGGGCTCGGTCAATATCTGCATCAAAGCTGCTTCATCCAGGGGCGAAATCACCGTCACCACCGGTATCCGCCCCACAAACTCAGGAATTAAACCAAACTTGACTAAATCGTCCGGCTGTACCTGCTGCAAAATATCAGCGGCCCGCTTATCCTTCGCCGGCAAAGTTGAGTTGGTGTCGCTTTCTGTTGGCTGAATAAAGCCCAAGGATTTTTTACCCAAACGCTGTTCAACTATTTTTTCCAAACCGACAAAAGCACCGCCACAAATAAATAGAATTTTGCTAGTGTCAACTTGAATAAAATCTTGGTAAGGATGTTTGCGGCCGCCTTGCGGGGGCACGTTAACCACTGTTCCTTCCAACATTTTTAGCAGCGCTTGCTGCACTCCTTCTCCCGATACATCTCTAGTGATCGAAGTGTTTTCGCTTTTGCGAGCAATCTTGTCAATTTCATCAATATAAATAATGCCCCGCTGCGCCGCTTCCACATCAAAATCGGACATTTGCAACAGCCGCAGCAAGATATTTTCTACATCGTCGCCGACATATCCAGCTTCTGTCAGTGTCGTCGCATCAGCTACGGCAAACGGAACTTCGAGCATTTGCGCCAAACTTTGCGCTAACAAAGTTTTGCCACAACCTGTGGGTCCTACTAGCAGGATGTTGGATTTTTGCAATTCTACATCGCTGTCAGGGGAAGACTTGTCGCTATCTTTTACTTGGTCAACGCTCAAGCGCTTGTAGTGGTTATAAACTGCTACAGAAAGGACTTTTTTTGCTGAGTGCTGGCCGATGACGTGGTTGTCTAAATGCTGCTTAATCTCTGTTGGTTTCGGAATTTGACCTAAAACAATTTTCGATTTATTCGATCGACCTGGGCGCCTGGTTCCTTGTCCCTGAGACTCTCGCACCTCTGATTGGGGAATCTGTTGGCCAATTGTTTTACTGGAGTCAAAGAACTCCTCCTCTAAAATTTCATTGCACAGTTCCACGCATTCATCGCAAATGTAGACGCCGGGCCCAGCTATTAACTTGCGGACGTACTCTTGCGACTTGCCGCAAAAGGAGCATCTGAGATGGGAGTCATATTTTGACATATTTGCCTCTTACTTTACGGTTGCGGTTGCTTGTTTCGACTGGGGAAGTTGCCGCGGGAGTTACCTTAGCTGTGCCCTAGAGGGGTTTCCCGATCGGACACCCAAGCCAGTCAGTCGATTTTAGATTTTAGATTTTAGATTTTAGATTTACTCCACAGATGAATTTTGGAGCTGAACTAGGGTCTAAAATTTGGGGCTCTGCACGACTTAAGTCGGGGGCTTGTCTCGGTTTTTTGGCGCAGTCAAGCTTCGCGATCTCTGTTTCTAAGTTAACACTTTTGAGGCTTTAGTGATTAGTCATGAGTCATGGGAGCCAATTTTAATTTTTCATTTTCACTTGAAAATAAAGCCGCACGGGCTTACCATTTTTTGTATTCCAAAAATTTTCCCGACATAATTATTTTCACTCGATCGCCTTTTGGGTCTGCTTCTTTCTCGACATCCAAAGTAAAGTCGATCGCGCTCATAATCCCGTCACCAAATTTTTCGTGAATCACTGCTTTGAGTGGCATCCCGTAAACCTGCATAATTTCATAGAAACGATAAATCAGCGGGTCAACCGGAACCGAGGATTCCAAAGAACCTTTTAACGGAGGTTCACAGAGAACCGCAGCCGTCTCGCTATCTAGTCCCAAAGCCGATACAATTTTCTCGGCTTCATCTGCTGATGCGGTAGCTTGACGGTAAAGAACCGCCGCAATCCAAACTTCGTCGCGCCCCAAAACTTTTTCCAAATCTGCAAAACTAATTCCCTTAGCTTTTTTAGCAGCCAAAAGCTTTTCTGTAATTCCTGAAATTGCCATTAAATATTCTCCCCTTCACTTCAGTGCCAGATGTGCAATATGTCTCACATTTTGGGGATTTTGTCAATACCAAATTGATAAAAAAAATCAAATTGATAGCTCGGAACTTCAGCAAAAGCTGGTCTCGTCTACCCCCACAACTCATACAATTTGAGATTTGAGATTGGAAATGTTAGATTGGCAATGACTGATGACTACCAGGGTTGAGAGCTAGTCAACAGTTGCATTATTTTTGCCAACTCGTATCACAACCGCTAAATCCTAAAATAACTCCTAACTGCCCAGGGGCAATCGTACAGTTGGCAGTATATGTAACAAAAGTTACACACGCCAAGGCCTTCGGCATTCGGCAAACGGGTGAATTTTGATCGTGCTAGCCTGAAGCTCAATCCTCGCTCACGCAGCCAAAGCCCCTTTACCACTCAAAATCGGCAACTGACAAAAGTATTGTAAAACTTCATTGAGTTTATAAGCAATTATAAACAATAATGGTATTCTATTGTTGTGAGTGTTGAACAAGGAATACGCATCGCCCAAAAAACGCAACTCTCAAATGCAACTAACACAGAGGCACATCATTAAATCAACGTCACACCGTTTCGCCCAAATAGACGAACTAGCTTTCAAGTCCAAAAACCTCTACAATGCCGCCAATTACGTCATTCGTCAGAGCTTTATTTATGGATGGGGTTATGTCAATTACAACGAAATGAACCGATTGATGAAGTCTCACGAAGCATATAAGGCTTTGCCTGCTAAAGTAAGTCAGCAAATCTTAATGGTGCTAGACAAGAATTGGAAATCGTTTTTTGAAGCCATTAAAGCTTACAAAGCTGACTCTTCAAGATTCACGGGTAGCCCAAAATTGCCAAAGTACAAAGATAAGACTAAAGGGCGAAACCTTCTCGTCTACACGATTCAAGCAATTAGCAGCAAACAGTTGAAGAAAGGAATCATTAAACTTTCCGGCACTGAACTTTCAATTAAAACCCAACTCAATCCCAACCAGATTTGTCAAGTTAGACTGGTTCCGAAATGTGATTCCTATGTAATTGAGGTGATTTATGATGAAGCGGAGTCCACCCTTGGCAATGCCAACTCTGTAGCTAGTATTGATTTAGGACTGGATAATTTAGTGGCGTTAACTTCAAATCAGCCGGGATTTATCCCTTTGTTGATTAACGGGCGACCATTAAAATCGATTAACCAGTTCTACAACAAACGCTGTTCACGATTACAATCCCAGTTGAAAGGGAATCGCAAAACTTCACCCCGGATTCAGCGCTTAACTCGCTGTCGCAATCAGAAAGTTGACAATTACTTACATCATGCCAGCCGCCTAATTATTGACATTTTAACGGCCAAGCAGATTGGGACGCTAGTAATTGGCAAGAATGCACAGTGGAAAACTGGAATTTATCTAGGGAAGCAAACCAACCAAAACTTTGTCAGTCTCCCTCACGCTCGACTAATTGAGATGTTGGAAAACAAAGCTTGGTTGGCGGGAATTAAGGTAATCGTGCAGGAGGAATCCTACACGTCGCGGTCAAGTTTTTTGGACTTAGACCCAATCCCTGTTTACGGAAAAACTGATAAAGAGCCTGTGTTCACTGGTAAGCGGCTCAAGCGAGGTTTGTACAAAACATCGACTGGTCAGTTAATTAATTCTGATATCAACGCTTCGTACAACATCCTCAGAAAAGCAATCCCAAATGCCTTCAGCGATGGGATAGGGAGCTGCGTAGTTCAGCCGAGGCGGGTTAATCCGCTCAAAGTAAAAGTGAAGGGGGAGGGACTTGAAGCCTCCCATGCCTATAAATGACTATACTTTTACCAGCTATGGAGATTCAGACCAAAGATTACACGATCCAGTACGATCGCACTACGCAAACAGTCACCTGTAGCGGGTCGTTCCGACTCAGCCAGGTGGAAGAATACGCACCGATCGTCGATCTGCTCAACGAAGTGGCTGACTCCTGCCCAAACACGGTGACTCTAGACTTGCGAAAGCTAGAATTTTTAAATAGTTCTGGAATTAATATTCTCTCAAAATTTGTGATCAAAGTGCGCCAGCAAAAAAATATTCAAATCGCCATCAAAGGTTCTAAACAGATCCCCTGGCAGATAAAATCCCTGAAAAACTTGCAGCGGCTGATGCCTTCCTTGCACTTAGAATTGGAATAATAGCGAAAAAGGTAGACAGTAATCCCCGGCTAAGTCCGCGAACCAGGATCGGGGTGGCTGAAGTTAATCGGAATAAGTCATAGTTAAACTAGCACAAAACCATAAAAAACTTCAGAACCGACTAAAATTTACCAATTTTCAATTGCTATGCAGGAAGAACCATCGACAGAACAGCTACTTTTCGACGTTCAGCGGCTGAGTGCGGAACTTGAAAACTTGAAGCGCGAAAAGGTTGACCTAGAACTTTTGCTGGAGACTACCACCGAACATTCAGATACGATGGAAGCTCACTTGCTGAGCAAAGCTCAGTTGGCGCTGCGTTCCAGCGAAGAGCAGTTTCGGGCGATCGCCTCGGCAACTCCCGTGCCGATATTAGTTTCTCGCCTCTGTGACGGCTTGATTATGTATGCGAACGCTCAATTGGCTTCTCTCCTGAGCATACCTCTAGAAAAATTGATCGGCTGCAGCACTCCAGACTTTTACTTCAACCCCGCCGATCGCCCAAAGGTACTTGAGGCACTTGCTAAAGAGGGATACCTGCAAAACTACGAACTCCACTGTAAAAAATCAGACGGCACCGCTTTCTGGGCCATGATCTCGGTTCAGTCGCTGGTGTTTAACGGCCAGCCGACGGCATTGTGCGCCTTGTACGACCTCACCCAGCGCAAGGAAGCAGAACAAACCCTCCAAGAGAGCGAAAAGCGCCTCCGCCGCCAGAGTTTGGCTTTGTTGCAGCTAGGTAGGCAGAGGACTCTCAACAGCGGTGCGCTGAATGTGGGAATTCGCGAAATTACCGAGGCTGCAGCCCGGACTTTGGATGTCGAAAAAGTCAGCGTCTGGCTTTACAACCATGGAAGATTTGGAAATCGCTACCCCAGCGATCCCCAGCTAAATTTTACTGAGAGATTACTCGCCCACAACCAAACAGAGGCAATCGAGACAGATACCGCTGCCCCAGAGCAACACGAGGGAGTTAATCATTCTAAGTTTAAAATCCCCAACCTCAAATTAGTTTGTCTCGACGTGTACGATCGCACCCAGGAGAATCATTTGAGCCGGGAGTGCATATCGGCAAGCGATTTAAATTTATCAATTTTAGATGTTGAAGGCGACGCACCGCGCGAAAATTTGCGATCGGACAATGGTTTAGAACCTACGACAAAGACTCAAAACTCTCTACAAACAAATTTGTCCCACTCATCTTCCCTCGCCGAACATTCCGGTGTGCTGCCAAATGCCAGCAAGCCGAATTCATCCATATTAAATGTAGCAATTAGGCTCGGTGGCCAGATCGTGGGCATTCTCTCTCTCGAACATATCGGCGCGCCCCGCCAGTGGGCTCTGGAGGAGCGCACCTTCGCTGATTCTTTGGCAAATTTGGTAGCACTGGCGATCGAAGGATTTGAGCGCCAGCGGGCTCAGGAAGCCCTTTCCAAAGCCAAAGCACAGCTAGAAATGACCGTCGATCAGCGCACCGCTCAACTCACCACCGCCAATAAACTGCTCCGCATCGAAATTGCCGAGCGCAAAAGAGCCGAAATAGCCTTGCAAGAAGCCTTACACAAAGCTGAAGCAGCTTCGAGAGCTAAAAGCACTTTTTTAGCCAATATGAGCCACGAGCTGCGGACACCGCTCAACGCGATTATCGGTTACAGCGAAATGCTACAAGAAGAAGCACGGGAATCGGGACTCGAAGAAATCATTCCCGATACCCAAAAAATTTATAACGCCGGCAAACACTTGCTGACTTTAATTAACGATATTCTAGACCTTTCTAAGATAGAAGCCGGTCGGATGGAGCTTTATTTAGAAAAATTTGACCTCTGTAATTTAATAGAAGAAGTTGTTGCTACTTTGCACCCTTTGGTCGAAAAAAATCACAATCAATTGCAAGTTTCTTGCTCTGAAAATTTGGGAGTGATGTATGCAGATTTGACTAAAGTCCGGCAAATTCTGTTCAATTTGCTCTCGAATGCCCTGAAGTTTACCGAAGGTGGAACGGTGCTGTTGAGCGCGACTCGCGAACCCGCAGGCGACAGCGATTGGGTTTATTTACAGGTATCTGATACGGGGATTGGAATGTCGGCCGAACAGCAGCAGGGTTTGTTTCAACCTTTTATTCAAGGGGACGCTTCGACTACTCGCAAGTACGGCGGCACCGGTTTAGGATTGGCCATTAGTCGCTTGTTTTGCCAGATGATGGGCGGCGATATTACTGTTGAGAGTGAGTTGGATGTTGGCTCTACTTTTACGGTGCATTTAAATGCAAAAGTTGATATTAGTTAGAAACAAGTTGGGCAACTAGCAATGTAGGGGATTTAAGGGATTTAACGGGTGGGAATTTTTCCCGAAATTGTGTACCGGATTTAACGGATTTAACGGATGGCAAAAGATGGAATAATTTCCCCATTACCAATTTTCCAATTACCAATTACCCATTACCAATTACCCATTCCCTTTTTAATTGTGACACCGATCGCGATCGACCTCTGTTGTCGATCACACAGTAGCATTTTTTTTCAGCCTAGAATACCTATATTATTCCAAGATTGTCCTGCAGGCACGATCGGGGGCCTCGCTGCATTCACAAGTCCCACCTCAACCTAATTAAGGCGGTGGGGGGTTGCTTCCAGAAAGGCAATTTGGTAAAAGTAATGCTATGGTCGCGAAGCAGTAGAAGGCAAAATTTAACAGGAAATCAGGAAGTTTCAAAAGTCTCTGGACGCAGAAACACAATTCTGCTTTTTGCCTTCATACTGCTTCTACGGGCGAGATAGCATTGCTGCTGAAAGCAATGCACAATTTCTCAGAATCAAAGGAGTGCATCTACATGATTAAACCTTGCAGTCAACCGCTAAAAATAAACCCTTTTACTTGTTATCGCGATCCGGCTACAGGCAGGTGGACTACTGTAGTTACAAGTGTTCCAAACACTGGCGAAACAGACTCTAGTTTAAAAGCAGAAGCCGAAGGCGAAAACGAAGGTAAAACAGAAACGATCCTTTCTGCTTCGCCTGCTGTCTCGGTGTCGAAAAAAGTCCTTTCTTTCTCCCTGCCTCCGTTTAAACACCGTGCCAAAAAATCTGCTGTTAGTGTCAGCAGGTAGCTATAGCAGGGGTCTAATCTAGTTTCCACGGTTAGTCCCCAACGCTCGCCCAACTAAACAAAACAAACTTATCCATAGCCTAAACGACCAAAAAGCGATATACTGGCAGCAAACTTTCTCCTTCAATATTCGTGAAGTATTTGCTCGATCGCTGCCTCCACTTTGTATGGACAGACCGACCAATTCGCCAGCGGGGAACAATCATCGTTGCTATCCCCATTATTTTTCTGTTTGCTTCACTGCTAGCAATTGCACGCCTCCGGCAGATTACCATACAGATAAGAGAACGAGCAGATACTAATAGGGCAATACTTCAGGAAACTAACCGCTTGTTAACCCTCGTGGTAGATGCGGAAACGGGCATTCGAGGTTACGGGTTGACGAAGCGCCGCGCATTTCTCTCACCCTACTTAGAAGCCAAGAAGAGTTTGCCTCCGCTGCTGGCTGAACTCAAGGTTATGGTTCAAGAAAATACACTGCAAGCTCAGCGATTTGAAGATATCAAAAAAAGTACCGAACAGCATATAAATTTCTTGCAAAACACTTTGAATAAGCTCGACAGTTCGGCAACAAGCGTGCCGTCGCCGGAAATAATTGAGGTGTTCACTCAAGGCAAATTGAGGAGGGATAACCTGCGTGCAAAAATTAATGTGTTTGCTAATGCAGGCGAAGCCTACCAGAAAGCTCTAGATCGGCAAAGACGGGGTTTGATAGATTTCACTAATTTTGTGCAAGTTGCTGGTTTGCTTTGCGGCTGTTTTGGTGCCGGGGCTTCCTGGTATTTATTTGATGGTTTAGAGAAGGAATTAAGGAAGCGGGAAGCAGGCTTGGAAGAAAGTAAAAGTCGCATTCAAGCTGTGGTAGACAATGCGGCTGACGGGATTATCACTTTGGACGCACGGGGAAATATTGAGTCTTTTAATAGGGCAGCAGAAAAGATTTTTGGCGAGAAAGCCGATCGAATAATTGGCTCTAACTTGCGGCGACTGATAGCTCAACCCCAGCCTTACAGCACCGTGGGGGATTATTCGATCGAATATTTTGTGTTACATCCAGATACTACGCTGAAGACTTACCAACAAGAAACAGTTGGAATTCGCCACGACGGAACTAAGTTTCCGATGGATTTAGCTATCAGCGAAATGCGTCTGGCAAATCAACACTTGTTTATTGCGATTTGCCGCGATGCCAGAGGACGCAAACAAGCCGAGGAAACTCTGCGAAAGCAAGCGCAAATGCTGGATTTGGCCAACGATACGATCGCGGTACTAGACTTGAATGGAGCGATTTCTTATTGGAATTTAGGGGCCAAGTGGCTCTACGGGTGGCGGAAGTCGCAAGCAGTAGGAAAAAATATTCACAAGCTTTTACAAACAGAATGGGTTCAACCTTTTGAGGCAATTCAAAAAGTATTTTTCGAGAAGGGTTCTTGGCAAGGAGAACTGGTGCGAACTAAGAAAGACGGGACAAAAATAACGGTGGCCAGCCGGTGGACTTTGCAGCGCGACGAGCAAGATCGACCGATCGCTATTTTGGAAATCAGCAACGATATTAGCGATCGCAAACGCTCAGAAATTGCTTTAGCCCAAAGCGCCCAGCGGTTTCGCGCTACTTTTGAGCAGGCGGCAGTCGGCATGGTGCAAGCGAGTGTGGAAGGCAAATTTCTGTTAGTCAATCAAAAACTTTGCGATATTTTGGGCTACAGCAGGCAAGAATTGCTGGAGAAAAGATTTCAGGAGATTACTTGGCCTGGAGATTTGGCAAGTGAACAGGAACTTGTGCGCCAATTGTTAGCAGGAGAAATTGAAAATTTCTCTTTGGAAAAGCGCTACATCCGCAAAGACGGAGAGTTGGTGTGGGCAAACTTGACGGTTTCGCTGCTGCGAGAAGAAAATGGCACTCAATTTTTGATGAGTGTGGTTGAAGATATTAGGGATCGCAAACAAGCGCAGGAATCGCTGCGGTTGCGCGCTCAAGAATTGAGGTTAACAGCCCAAAATCTGGCTCAAACGACGAATGTTTTAAGAAAGCGGAATCAAGAATTAGACCAGTTTGCTTATGTAGTTTCTCACGATTTGAAAGCGCCACTCAGGGCGATCGCCAATCTCAGCAGTTGGATAGAAGAAGACCTCAGCGAGTCGATGACAGAGGATACTCTGCACCAAATGAACCTGCTGCGGGGCAGAGTTTACCGCATGGAAGGTTTGATTGAGGGACTGCTGCAATATTCCCGCGTCGGACGGATTCAAGTGCCTTCGGAAATGGTAAAAGTTGAGAATTTATTAGCCGAAATTATTGATTCGTTGGCGCCGCCGTCTGGATTTGAGGTGAAAGTTGAACCGGAAATGCCAACTTTTGTGGCAGAAAGATTGCTGTTGCAGCAGGTTTTTTCTAATTTAATTAGCAACGCAATTAAGCACAACCGAGCTGAATCGGGTCACGTAAACATATCGGTTAAAGAGTTAGATGATTTTTACGAGTTTTCTGTAGAGGATGACGGGCCGGGAATTGATCCTCAATATCACGATAAAGTTTTTGTGATTTTTCAGACCTTGGAAGCTCGTGATAAAGTTGAAAATACTGGGATTGGTTTGTCGCTGGTGAAAAAAATTGTCGAAGGTCAAGGGGGCACTATTTCCCTAGAATCTGCCGAAGGTGAGGGAGCAACTTTTCGGTTTACTTGGCCGAAGCAACCTATTAGCCAAGACGGAAAATAAAACAACTTTAAAGGTAGGATGTTTAGGAATGAGAATTAAATAACTTCCACTCTTGAAAGTGGGATGGGCGTCCCGCCCGTCCAAAAAGGACGGGC
>NZ_JAUBTG010000040.1:0-57428 GCF_036702395.1 Microcoleus sp. D3_18_C2
TTAAGAATTGTTTTATAAAAAACAAATCATGCACAAATATGATTTTCTGTCAACTTAATTTAGATGCGTTTACCCTGATTAGGATGCTAATCATGCTGCTAACTTCTCCTGTTGTTTGACAGTGACAGTAACAGAGCGGCCTAAAGCTTTAGTAACAATCCGCTGCACGGATTCAAGGTGACTCTGAAACTTGTTCGCGTATTTTCTTTCTACTACTAACACACATGAATCAGCAGAAAGTTCGGCAATTTGAGCGCGGTTTAACAGGCTACGATTGCCTGGTTTCGCTGCTGCTACTACTTGCGCCCAAGTTGTCTCAAAGTCAGGAGAATCTGCCTCTATTTTTTGAGGACTTTTATCAAATTTGTCGGGCTGATTAGATGGGAAAGTTGCCGGCAATCGCATTTCCTTGGCTACAGGTTTGCTTGACAGCATCAAGTTCAGCAGGCAAACTTCTAACCACGTAGCTGCATTGGTGCTAGTTCTCAATTGAAATTCTGATTTCTGCAATTGTGCACAAGCCGCATCAATTGTTTCAAAATCCAGATGAAGAGCGAGCGAGCGCAGTTGTGAGTAGCCTACTGGCCCTGCAATTAAATTCTGGCAGTGGCGCGTTGATTTGACAATGAGCAAATCTCTCATTGCTGCTAGCAAGCTGCTGAGAATAAGTTTAGGGGTTTTGCCGCTGTCAATGAGCGTTCTCGAAGATTGCAGTACGCTTAAGGTATCGCCAGAATGAATGGCTTTGAGAAGGGCGATCGACTCTTGCTCGCTGATACTGCCAGATACTTCTGCAACTTGAGTTAGGGTAATCTCTGAGTTTAGCAGTGAAAGCTGAGAGAGTAATTGCAAGGCATCTCTTAACCCTCCGTCGCAGGTGCGAGCGAGATCCCGCATGGCATCACTTGCGATCTCAATAGATTCAGCAGAGCTAATTTTGTGCAATTGTCCGACAATAGCATCAACTGACAAGGCTCGGAAGTTAAAAGTTTGGCAGCGGGAGATAATTGTCGGCAGGACTTTATGTGCTTCAGTCGTACAGAGAATAAATACCACATGAGCCGGAGGTTCTTCAAGGCATTTGAGGAGAGCATTTTGAGCGCTGGTACTGAGTTGGTGGCACTCGTCTAAAATCCAGATGCGGTAAGGGCTCATCGCTGGCGCAAAGTTGCTGTGTTGTATTAATTCTCTGGCATCATCCACGCCATTGTGAGAGGCAGCATCGATTTCAGTTACGTCTAAGCTTGAACAGGAGTCAATGGTTTTGCAGCTTGAACATTCTCCGCAAGGAGTGGCGGTTGGCTTTTTGCTATTCAAACAATTGAGGGATTTAGCAAGAATGCGAGCGGTTGAGGTTTTGCCTGTTCCTCTGGGGCCAGTAAACAGGTAAGCTTGAGCAATTTTGTCGGAGGTGATGGCATTGGTCAAGGTTGTTTTGATGGTGTCTTGACCCACTAATTCTTGGAGGCTTTTGGGTCGGTATTTGAGGTGCAGTGGTTGGTACATTTTGAGTCGTTAGAATACTTCTGGTAACTATTCCCCGATAGGGGAGGCGTGAGCCGTGCCTGAAATTAAACTCATATTTTTTGCAGGAGAGGGCATCAAATTTAGATGCCACTCCCACATGCACGACTATTCTTGCGGAGCGACAATATATTCGCACTCCTTAGCCTCTGTACCCGACGCAGGCGTTCCAAACGGTGCAATCAGTAGGGGAGTAGTAGGAGTTGCCATTAACACCCGCAAATCAGAGCTGGAAATCGCTTTGGCTGTATCAATCAAATAGCGGATGTCGCACTTGAGACAAAACTCACAGCCCCAGAGTTTAGCATCAACTGTTTCAGTTCCTGAACTGAGAGTATTGTTGAGTGATGCTCGCAATTGTTGGGCATCTAAATCGAATTCTAAAATAGCTGTTAGGTGAGACTTGTCGCTGTGAGAAGCTAACCTCTCTAAGGCTTTTAAAAAGCTCAGCCTCTCAACCACCACTTGATGGCTAAATTCAGGTCGATAGGGAGCGATAATTTGGTCACAAACCGGATATTGCCCTTCTAGCAACTTCGTGGTCAACCGCCAATTATTCCACTCGAATGCGACAAAATTACTAGGTTGCTCTGGCAAACCTTCATAGTAAATCGTAACTTTGTCAGCAGAATTCAAAGAACGCTCCAATAACCGGAGTACCTTAGCAGGGACAGTAAAATTAACTACTTGACTGCTCAAAAGATGGGAATTGCTGCTTTCGTTCAATCCTAAAACCATTGCTACCCGATGCCCATCTGTCGTCCAAACTCTCAGTTGATCGAGTCCTCTGTCTGCGTCGTGACTGAGTTGAAAATTGCCTCCTGTTAAAATGCGTTTGTTTTCCTCAGAACTTACAGCAAATAAGCTAGCTTTTAGGACAGAAATTAATACGCTAGCAGGAAGCGTTACAAGTTTCTGTTGAACGCTGGGGATAGCCGGAAATTCGTCCGCAGCTAGCCCGCGAATGGCGTGCTTGCTTCTTGACGCACTCAGAGTGGCACTGACTGATGGAACGTGGCTTCCTTTAATAATTTCAGAAGAACTCTTTAAGGTGAGGCTGCCGTTAGGAAATTTTCCCAGAATGTCAGCAAGTATGGGTGCGGGGAGGGTAAGCTTTCCAGATTGATTGACATTCGCACCAAAGCTCACTTGCATTCCAAATTCTAAGTTGTAAGCAGTCAGATGCAAATGTTGAGTTTCTGCATCAGCTTCAATCAAAATATTGGACAAAATGGGATGGCTGCTATTGCTGGGAATGATGCCTTTCAGGGCTTGTATATAATCGTTGAATTCTCTTGAATTGCAGGCAACTTCAATAGCTGATGGGAGAGGAGAAGGGGAAGGCAATATTGCCTCATTTGAGAATGTTTCTAGAGAAGAAGAATCGACTGCTGGAAGTTCTGCAAAACTCGTGCAAGTTTGCAAGGCTTCTACTTTTTGTGGAGAGATTGTTAAGGGTTCGCAAACCGAGTCAGTTTCAGTTGTTGGTTTGACTGATTTCTTCACAGTTTTGGCAGAATTACGTGCTGTGGCAGTCGAGCGTTTTTTCTTAACTGTTATCTCCAAATTTTCCTCTTGAGGCGGTGTTCCTGTTAGTCGAGATTTTGCCATAATTAGCCTGGTGTCAGGGGTGCGATTGGCCGCTGCGGTAGCAGCACTTATTCAGGTTGTTGAGAAAGAGGAGTGGGAAGGGGAAGGGGAAGGAGAAGGAGAAAGAGAAGGAGAAGGGGAAGGAGAAGGGGAAGGAACCCACGCTTAAAAGCATAGGATTGAAGGGTAGACATTTTGTATCTAACTCGGTGGGTATCGATACAATTATTAATTTTTTTAGCGTTGCTATCAACCCAAAACTAAAGTTTTTTTCTCCATTTTTACCTTCTGCTTCGCCTTGCCTTTCCGTTTCCCTTTCTTCTTATTTTATAAATATAGCAATCCTAAGTGATTTTCTAGATATGTAAAATCTGAAAGTCTTGCTATACAACAAGTCTAAGAAGACAAGAGGGCGTTGTGTTGTGAGACTCAGATCGGATTGCTATAGGACTTACGCACAGACTCTACTTGTAGGGTGCTGAGGGCACACGTTACTACTACAGATAGTGTGAAAATTGACTTATGCAGCGTAAGTCCCGATGGAGAAGCTTTCTGAAAGTTGAGCGTTAGTGACTGTTTTTTAGAAAGGTATGGACCTGTTAGTTGAGGACTTTACCTGTTAGTTGAGGACTTTACCTGTTATAGCAACAGCCAAGACGGTTAGCACCTTCTTAATCGCTGAAACCATTGCTCTTACTGCTTCTTCCTTCTTCCTTCTTCCTTCTGCTATAGTTGAGGACTTTACCTCTTGGTTGAAAAGTTTACCTCTTGGTTGAGAAGTTTATTGTTTGAGTACAAGTCATTGGGGGCAACAAATAATATTCGATATCGGCAGCGGCTTGCACCGACATAATAAAGTCGATGGTACTCTTTAAGTTTCTGTTGCCTGCTCAAATCTTGACCGATTAACAATCTGCTGAAAAGGTCGCTTCCGTCAACACCAACTTCATCAAAAGTGCTGCCTTGCGAATTGTGAATAGTCAGAGCAAAGCAATTGTTAATTTCAGCAAACAAGTCATCTTTGAACCAGTAATATTTCCTCCAAAGAAATCCATTGCGTTTAGCACTCTTGAGCTTTTCTTTAAGTTCAGCCTGGTAGCGCTTATTTTCGGACTCGTGCAGGACAAAGATTTGCCGAAATAAACCGTCATCAGTCACAATTTTTAGCAGCCAAACTCGATAGCCTCCGTGCTGGTTAATCTCAACTTCCTTGACGGTAAATTCCGTTGAAGTCGGCAAAATTACGGTTTTGCCGTCAGGTGCCATGACGGGTTTTTTGGTAATTAGCCTTTCTCCCGGTACAAATTGGGGTGCAGCTTGACCGTAGACTTGTTCTCTGATAAGCTGATTGTAGTATCTGACTCGTTTGTTAGTCCAGCACAGAATTCTGAAACGATCGGGATTTTGACCAAATTCCAGATCGATCGTTTTGACAGCATATTGTAGCAGCGTTTCTGATTTAATTTTGAATGCACCGTTTGACTTGTCTCCTTTTTTGTATTTAGAGTGTGGCAAAAATATGTCTGCTTTGCTATTGACAAAAGAGCGGCATTCTGTTATGAAATCGAGCACAGGGCTTTCCCCTGCTTGCCTGACAACTTTGGTCAGTACAGCTTTATTGGTAATGCTGAAAGCAGGCGACTTTTTTTCTCCTACAGGATTGAGCTGAGCGGGGTCGCCCATTAAAATTAGCTTGCGGTGATTGAAGAACGTGCGTTCAAAATTGCGTTCTATCCATTTCCACAATTCGCTTCCAACCATCGAACATTCGTCGAGGAAGATGATATCGTAGAGGTGAAGGCTGCTGGAACTTGTCTGTTCCAAAGCTTTTTCTTGTTCTTTTCTGACCATGCCTAATCCTAAAAGTTGGTGTATTGTCATAAAATCTACTCCGAAAATGCCTTGAGACGCTGCCATTTTTCTGAGGATGCCGACTGCTTTGTTAGTAGGTGCTGTGAGGGCAATGCGTTTGCTTTGACTCAAGAGTTCTTGGATAATTTGAAAGACTATTGTGGATTTTCCAGTTCCTGCGTAGCCACACAGCAAGAAGAATGACTCGGTAGTGGTTAGAAAGGTTCTCAATTTGTCAAGGGCTTGCTGCTGTTGCGGTTTGAGCGTGAAGGGAAATTGTGTAAGTTTTTGGGGTTGTTCGAGTAAGGTTTGAATCATTAGTTAGCGTCCATTACTAATTTTATCAACCTCTGATTAAGCGTTAGCTTGACGGGGGAGTCTTTCAAAAGTAGGTTTTTTAGATTCCGGGCAAGGAAGATTCCTAAGTCTTGTTAATAAAATTTTTAAGACAAATAGGAAATTTTTCTGTTTTTTGTTCCACCAAAAAAGCACCCTCCACACCCTACGAAGTGCTTGCTACTTCCCACTCATCTCGTAAATGGCATCCTTTCTAAATCAAGTTTAACAACTTTTTCCAGAGCTTCAAGACGCTTGTTTAATGTTTTATGTCGGGGACATTCTACAGCATACTCATATTTAGAACCTGTATGTTGCAGTTCATAAATTTGGCACTCAATTAAATTGCTCAAGTTGCCGACTAGCTTTTTGACAGGTATTAGCCACGCTTTAGCTAGTGCTTTAGTACGAAACCCAATCCAAGCTGTAAAGTAGGAGCCGTCTTCGCTAATTTGATAAGCCACATTGGGCGATAATTTAACAATAGGTTCGATGCGGGCAATACCCAAACCTTTGAGTTCTCTCAAGCTGTAACTTAGGAGTTCTCCGCTGTTCCACTGGATGTGAAATGGACGTGGCTCTTCAACGTTCAAGTGTTGGACTCTCCCCATTCGTTGAAATCCTTCTCGGTGCTGTAAAATGCAATCTTCCTCTCTAAATCCGTAGAAGCCTTGTTTCTTTGTTAGGTTTTCTAACTGCTGCTTCCAGGCTTCTTCCCAAGCTATGTCAAAGTCGAGAAGTTGGTAATTTTCTTCGCTCAATTGTTGAGCTATTTTTTCTTTCAACTGCTGTTTGTGGATTGGCATAGCGAATTCTAAAAAGTTGTCGGGTACTTCGAGAGCTAAATGCGTTTTAGCTCTGATTATGATATCGGTAACAGATAAATAGCTGGCGGCTTTTAATTGTTGGGGTGTCGGGATATCTATGGTACAAATTGTCGGGTAGCCGGGAAACAAGTTGATGGGAAAGTGATACAATTGGCCGAGAGCCCAGATGAGAATGTGGTGTTCGCTCAGCGATTCTACTTTGAAAGGAGTTGCATTTCTGAATTGTACCTGTTCGGAATTAGCGAGTACGATGGTTGTGCAAGTTGGAAGTTCTCCAGCAGTCTTTTTAGGGATAAACTGAGGCACGATGGAGATTTTAAGGGCGCGGATTTCGTCGAGGTTATAAGTCCAAGAAAATGAATCTTCGCCGGGACTTGCGTCCCAAGTAATTGTCACAGGTTTTTCAGTTTTGTTGAGAGAAGTAACAATACCGTATTGGTTGCCTGTTTTTACGATATCGTTTAATTTGAAGGGATGTTCTTCAGCAGGTGCATCCGCGAGAAAAGGAAAAATTACTGCAATCACTTCTTGGATTTGAGGGGAGTGCTGGCTGGCTGATTCAGGAAAGGTTTTGTGGGGGTTGATAGCGTTCATAACGGTAAGAAGTGGTTATCTCTTAACTTCTCCCGCTAGGGGGTAGCTTTAAATTTGCAGGTGTCCTTAACAAAGGATTCTTGAGCCACCAATTGCAGGAAATAAATTAGCTGTTGTTAGAGGGAGGATCTGTTGTGATGGCAAGCTATACTACTATTAGCCATATGTACGATTGCACAGCTATTAATCATAGTATATTCACTCATATAATTGTAATTACCCGTACAAATACGATAGCTCTATATAGTCAATCAAGACTATGATAAAAAGTTGTAGTTAGTACAATTTAAAAAGTCGAATGCTAACAATTTATTTAGTTAACATCATTCAATTCATAAAAAGTTCTCCCAGCTATCAGTAGGTTCTGTCGCTGGGAGAAATCGCTGGAAAGTCGGTTATTCAACTAACGCAGGTATCTCGATTAATTCGATTTCAAACCTTCGCTGCATTCGCCGTTATTCTTTAGGCACAGTAGGCTTTGGTTGGATGTCAAAAATAATCACAAATGTGCGCGTTTTAACTAACCGCTGCAAAACCCGTAGATGATCGTCTGCATCGTTTCTCTTACGAAATCGTGCCACAATAACACGCTGACAATTAGGAAGCAGGCTAATGATACACCACGGGTGCAATTTTTCAGAGTAGGTCATTTTAGTACCTCAGCATTAAAAGTAACAGATTGTGCTCTTGTTTCATTGCTTGCCAAGACAGTAATTGAATAATTTTGTCAAAGACAGGTCACGGTGACATTGATATTTGACAAGGTTTGTGCTAAGACAAGCTCCCATTATTTTTTGATGCTGAAAAAGCTTGATGTATAGCAGCCAACAAAACTGTTAGAACAAGTCAGCAGTATATGATTGCGACAACGTATACAGTCGTTGCCCTAAACAGTCTTTCCGTTATACGCGCCACTATTAATCCAGGCTATTCTCTTCGCAAGGCGGACACAGGAAAGCCACCAATGTCTCTGGAATTTCCTCAAAATGCTCCAGCAAAAAATCCATTAAAGCCAAATGACGCAAATCGACAGCAGTAGGAAATCTGCGATTTTTACCCGTTTTAAACCAACGCCGCACTGTAGAATCAGAACGAGAACAAATAAAAGCGATTTCCTCATAACTCACTCCCCACTTTTCATAAAACTGCCTCGGTGTCATTCGCAATTGGCATTGACTGTAAACTGCAATCAAATTGCGTTCTCTATCGGTCAGATTCTGCTGCTTTTTTATCATCCTCAAACTTCTCCAAATCTTCCTCCCAGGCAGTATCAAACTGACACCACGTTGCACTTTTGGAATCAGGAGTAAGGCAAATGATGTAACACCACATCCAACAGCATTGACATTGTTCGTAGTTGTAAAATTTGCCGATAACCATTCCTCTGTCAGCTTCTTCGCTAACACCCGTCCAGCGCACCATTTCGCCACAGTTAAAGCGCGGGGGATGAATTTTGGCAAAGTTGGCAGGCAATTCAATTGCAGGCGGCATATCCTTCAAATGTTTTAGTGGCAGGCCCGAAATCAAATCTCGCTTTCCTTTTGAGATTGACATGAGTTCTCAACTGTGCATCTATTGCAACAGATTTGTTTTGATAGATTTTCCGACCAATTTCTTGATAAAGAAATTGCAGCGCGACATCTCCTTGAATCAATCAATTGGAATCTATATTTGACCGACTATTTCCCAATTTAAACTCTGGCTAGGTTATCAATTTTTTGAAATCCCGCCCAATCGCGTTGACTCCTTTTTTGCCCGCTGCAATTAATTTCTAGACTGCTGTTTGTCCGAGAGAAGGTACTAAAACTTTGCTTAAATCGGCTGCGTTTGATCAACCAGAATCCCTTCTAGGATTTATTAGCAGGAGTATTGCCACTGCCAGCAGAGAAGTTGGCAGCGATCGCCCTCAACGGCAAGAGTTGCTACCATATCTAAACCGGGGACTAACTCAATCAAAGACCATCGGAAACTTCTTTTGGATTTTCCAGAAAGTTTAACAGTGCTGCTGGTTCTCCCGGCGCAATCGCAACATCAAATCCATCCAAAGGAATTGAAAGACCTTTACCTACCGCTTTGATGTAGGCTTCTTTGCGAGTCCAGCAGGTAAAAAAAGCTCTCAGTTGTTGATGTTCGGGGAGCGAGCGCAATACGGCGTTTTCAAAAGGCGAAAAAAAACTTTCGGCTATCTGCTGGTAGGGAAAATCTTTACGAATGCGTTCAATATCAATGCCAACTTCTCGATTTTGCTCCACAGCAATGAGAGCAATTCCGTGAGAGTGAGACAAATTGAAGCAAAGTTTATATTCGGATACTGCGGTAACTAAAGATGGTTTTCCGTAGGGGTTATAGCTAAAGCGCAGTTCGTTAGGATTTTTATTTAGATAGCAGCCCAAAATTTTTCTGAGAATACCGCGAGCTGCGATAAAATGCGCTCTGTCTTTCTGAAAGTAAAAACGCTCTGCTCTTTTAAGTTCGTCAGTAGAGAGACTCTCCTGCAAGCTTTGTAGGCAAGATGCTCTCATCTCCAGATCAACGCGCCAAACATGAACCTCATCGCTATTAAGTATTAGGTCTTTTGGGGGTATTTTCCACTCAATTATATTAGTATTCATTATTAGTCGTAAGCCGTGAAAAATTATTGATTTTGCTGCAATTTTTGACAAGTAGCTTGAAGCAAAAGCAACTGATATCTCTTTAAAAAAAAGTGATGGTATGGAAACATTTGCAGCGAACAAAAAGCGATTGTATGTTTGTTCCAACCTTCAATAATATCGGGACTCGTTTCGGGGTATTGCAAACCACCAATTACAGTAATCGGACATTCTAATGGCGCTTCGTTAGTATAAACATAGACTTCATCAATTGCTAAATCTGCCCGCACAATAGGAATCAGTAGTTGCATCATTTCGTAATTTTATATAACTTCTTTAGGGATACCGTTGAGACGATGCAATTCATGCAACAATTCCGGTTCTGACAGAGCGTGCATTGGCTATGGATCGGGAATGTGAGGTGCAAGGCTAGCGGATGCGACTGCTAAAAATTGGTAACTCGCTAAGTAGGACTCAGATTTTCGCAAACAATTAGGCCTACCACCAGAGACCTCAATAACAAATAAGTATCAATTAGGAACAAATCTAGTGAAGAAATGGTAGTTGTAGTTGATAAATAACTACTTTTTGTTGCTATATTTGGGTAAATTAAGTAGTTAAATTAATTCCATATCACACTAAATATTAATTTTCATTAAATATGAATTTTGCAGGTATAAAATTATTAAAAATTTGGCGCTACATCTATTATCTTAGAGTGCTACCATTTTAGCGATGGAACTCCATCAACGCACTTGTTGCATAAATTGATGGATGGTCAACTGATTTCCAGCAACGCGCGATCGCCATCAACAATTCAGGAATATCCTCAGCAGAAATCTCCTTAATTGCATTCTCCACACCCGCTCCTTCCACCAGCTCCCCAGCTACCAGCGAACAAAAATGTTTGCGTGCTCCTGGAGCAATCTTCTGCATCGCCTGCAACAGGTTGTCGAGCATCTCGTCAGTTACACCCTTCTTGCCGTGTCTAAACTGCGACACAAGACTCTCGCTGACCCCAGCAACTCGAGCTAGGGCTTTGCCACTGATATCATAACGTTTCAACGTATTGTGGAAGGCTTCATAAATCAGCATTAAGATTTGTCACCTTAATTCACTGTGGGTGAATCTAGATTTACTATTGGTAAATGATTGGGGTCAAAATGGAGGTTTTCGATGGAGACTGACCTGCATCCACAGCCACATAAAGCTTTTTGGCTGGGGAAGCAAAATTGGATGCTATTTAACTTTAGCAAAATTAGGAGATTTGCCAACACAAATTGCCAAATTTTTAGCAAAAACTTCTCGGTAACCCGGAGCAGGCACTTGGAAGATGTCAAAAAAGGCATCGCCCAATTCCTCTCATATCGCTTGGAGGTACGCCGATGAGCGACATTAATCAGGCTCCCCAGACGATCGCCCAGACAATCGACTGGCTCCACAATTGCTTGGGCAGACCTGCGCTGCCGGAATGTCCCAAGGAATGCGAAAGGGACTGCAACGTTCCCGGAGGCAAAGCGCCTGCTTGGATAAACCAGAAAGGAAAAGCAGTCAAAGTCAGTTGGAAACCCTATCAAAAGCAATTGCCAACTCAGGCAAACTTAGCGAAGTGGTTCGCCCACACCACTGGCATCGGCACTCTCGGCGGCGGACCTAATACACAGGGCCACTACATCGCCTTTGTCGATCTAGATCGTAAAGAAAAAGTCTTCTCCTCGTCACAAGCTTTTGAGGCGCGCCTTGAACAGTGGTTCAACGACTACCCCCTCCTTAATGTCGCCCCTCGATTTCGCACCCCTTCGGGCGGATACCGAGTCATCCTCGCCTTCACAGAAGAACCAGATTGGACAGCCTTCAGCCTAGATCGAGACAGGTCCCGAATGGGCGAACTGCTTGCCCGAAACGGCGGTCACACCCTGCTGCCCCCTACTGTCGGCGCGAACGGCATCCCATACCGCTGGGAGTATTTTGTTGCATATCCGCCTACAGTTGCCAAACCGGAAGATGTTGGTATTTACCCAACACGGCAACAGCACCCGTCTGTTCCTGCCAACACCTCGCCCCGTTCTGTAGGAAGTTACGTCCCCGGCGCAATTCGCCTAGAAGACCTCATCTCCCCCCGCACCCTTGAAATTCTGACAGGTGGTGCCAAAACAGGCGATCGCTCCGACGCCCTGACCGCTCTCGCCTCCGAATGTTACGGCTGGGAAGAGTTCTGCCACCGCTACAGTATCTCCTACTCCGGCACCACTGAAATCTTAGCCGAGTACGCCTGGGGGCAAATGGAAGACAGCAGCCGAGATCCCTACAAATGGCAGCGCATCCTCAAAACCATTAGCCCCTCCGCTTGCCAAACCGCCGCCGAATATCACAGCGGAGACTCTGAAAATTGCTGGAAAAAGATTTACCGGCTGGATCGAGAAACCTTCCAGGCTTCATGCCCCCCTCACATTAAAGACAGGATTTTAGGAGAATGGGGTATCGACAAGCGCCCCAGGGCATCACTGACAGCGAGCCAGCAGCAGCTCAACTCTCAAAAGTTACAAGCAGATGATGTAGCGTCAGAGAGCATCCCGCCAAACAACGGTCAGGTTACAGATAATTTTTACCCGCCGGATTCTGACAGTAAACAGAAAGAAAACCTGCTCCTGAAATATATCGATCGGCTCCTCGAACGGGGCAACATTCCCCTGTCAGAACGAAGATCCGAGTGCGCCCAAATCGCTCAAGCTTTGGAACTCGACCCCAAATACGTCGAACAAATCGTTTTAACCCGACTGCAAGAATGGCAGTTCGCAGAAGTCGAAAGCGAAAAAACCCTTATTGAAGATTTAGTTAGCAAGCGCAAGCAGAGTCTCGACTTGCACCAAATTTTACCGCCTGAAATTGCCTGCATCCTGGCACAAATCGCTGCTGCAATGCCCACCAGCGCCGAACATCTGATGACAGTAGGTTGGTCAACCTTCGGCTGCGCGATCGGCACGGCCGCTGAAGTTGTTGCTTGGCCTGGATTTAAACAAAAGTCCTGCGTGCTGTGGACGATCAGCACCGCCCGGTCCGGGAAGCTCAAAAGTCAAACTCAAGAAGTTATGGTCAATCCCATCCGGCTCTTGCAGCAGGACGCCAACAGCGAATACTGCATTGCCCTCAAAAGCTACAAAGAAGCACAAAAAGCCACCCAGCAAAATCGAGCCCCTGACAACCCGCCAGAAGAACTCCCACCCCCACCCGTTCCCCGCGAGTATTGGGTCGAACACATCACCGTAGAAGCCCTGATCCGCACCATCAACGAAAATCCGCGTGGCTTCCTCGTCCATCGCGATGAAATCGACGGCTTCTTCAAAGCCCTCAACAAATATCGGGCTGGCAAGGGGGACGACGAAGCCTTTTACCTCACCCTCAACAACGGCGGCGGTCCCAAAGTCATCCTCATTGACCGCGATCGTCGAGTCGAGGTGGAGAGGTCGTGCGTCCCCATCACCGGCACCATCCAGCGCAAGACGCTTGACGAAGAGATGACGCCCCGCAAAATTTCCAGCGGCTGGATGGCCCGGTGGGTAATCTGCTTGGCCCAGATGCCCAAACGGCGGCGGACGCGACTGCCCTACCCCGACATTGACGCCTTTCTCAAAGACATCTACCACAAACTTTCCGTCCTCAAAATGCACTATCGTCCCGTTCAAAATGAGGAGACAGGCGAAGTGCTCAAAGATGAAACGAACCGCACTGTTTACCAGGGTTTTCCGATTACTTACCACCTCAGCGACTCGGCAGCCGACTACTACGAACAGCACTTCTTCAACCCGATGGTCGAGCGCGAAGAAGCTGAACTGAATGAAGGCTTCCAGCTAGCCATGTCCAAGTGGAGCGGGTACTGCCTGCGGATTGCCCTCATCCTGCATTGCTTGCACGAAATCTGCAAGTTAAAAAACCCGGACGGCACTCTCAAAACTTACTTGCAGTTGAAAGAAGAGTGGAAGCTCTCAGGCGGGGAACGTTCCGACAAGCCTTTTGAGATTGAAATTCCTACCTCGATTGGGGCCGACATCATTCAAAAGGCGATCGCCACCAGCTACTTCTACATCAACCAGGCTGAAGTGCTTTACAAAGGGCAGCAGCAAGATGAGGACGATACAGTCCCGGTCATTCAGAAACTGATTCAGAAATCAGAAGAGTTGCGGGACACGGTTGCTGAAGGTTGGATCAGCACCCGTGAAGCATACCGCAACTGTCGCGAACTCGTTGCAGGAGCTAAACTGCGCCAGATGTCGAACACGGACTTTACGGCTGCGGTCTTCAACCAAATGGTTTCGATGAACCTCGGTGAAACGAAAAAGGTCGGCAAGTCTTTCAAGTGGCGCATTTTAAGATAATTGTTGGTCTGCCACGTTTTGGGGATTATGTACAGTGCCTAATTAAATGACATCGAGACAATTTTGTGTCGCGCTCGCAAAACCTTCCCTCTTACAGGATTACAGAGAAAGTTTGCGAGCGCGTTCTAGCATTTGACTATCAGCATTGCTTTCGCTAGATTGAGCCAAAAAAGCAAGCCAGATTTAGCTTTGCCTGTTTAACGGCACTAATATGTCTCCACGTCAAATAAAAAGTCACTGTACAAAAGTCCAGTCGGTTGTGGTGATCGCAATTGTCACCGGATACCTAATTACGGCTAGCTTAAAAACTGTGTTGACGATTTGACGATAGTTTGAAACTCTTACACAGCAAGCTGTTCCCTCGTCAATAGCAGCTTCGACGATTTTCAATCGTCATTGACGATTCCTCAGCACATCCCAAGAGATTTACGATCGCCCGCAGGTGAGCGTACTGGTAACAGTGGCAACCTACAAACTGCTAGTTCGCCAAGCCGGACTTGTCAAGCAATCGTCAGAATCGTAGAAAACTCGCAGAACACCAAAATTTGTGTTGACGATTTGACGATTCCCTATAACTCTTACCTCGTAAGCACTTCAATCGTCAGTAATAGCTTTGACGATTCTGAATCGTCATTGACGATTCACTGCTGACGTTACTCACGGTAATCACATCAAGCGCCTATAGTGTCCTATTTTTGTGTTGACGATTTGACGATTCCCTATAACTCTTACCCCGTAAGCACTTCAATCGTCAGTAACAGTTTTGACGATTCATTGTTGACATTGACGATTCATTGTTGACATTACTCGCGGGACTTACAAAAAACGGTATATATAGTGTTTTAGTAAATTAAAGTCTACATTAAATAACTATATATAGAGTAACTGCGTAAGTCCTGCTCATTCGCTTACATCGAGTTCATGTGATAGTGGCAGTTCGCTTGTCCACCAGAGGTTGTCAAACAATCGTCAGAATCGTCAAAAACTCGCAGTACATTCCCACAGCCCTTGCAGAGAAAGCGTTTATCGAGAATTGTCAAAAATAATGTCAATAATCGTCAATAAAAGCTAGAAGCTGAAAGCTTTATAAATACAAGAGTTTAGGAGAATCGTCAAATCGTCAAAGAAAATTTCTTTTTTAGTCGCGCTCTGGTTCACAGCTTGACAGAGATTGACCGCGCTCGCCCGTGCCCACCCCTTCAGGGGTCGGGATAGGCGCTGCGGGTGCAGCCGCCTTCAAGTATTTTGGTTTTCAATATATTTTTTAACAGTTTCCTCAGAAGCATTGCCGACCGTACCACAAAAATAGCTTCTAGTCCAAAGAGAAGGAATTTTTTTGAGATGCGGATATTCCTTCCTAAGCTGAAACGAAGTAAACCCTTTGAGCCTAAACATAATCTGGTCTGGAGCCAAATTAGGTGGGGCATCAACAAGTAAGTGTACATGATCTGGCATGGTTTCCATTGCCACAATAGAACAACGAGCTAATTACACTTATCTTCAGTAGCTGCTTTAACCGTTCGGACACTCCACCAACCAACACCTTTTTGCGCCTAGCCGGAATCCAAACAAAATGATATCGAATAAGCGTTACTGATGTAATTTTGCGTCTGTATTTGTCTGGCATATAATTGTTGTTAAGTCACCAATATCTACAATGATCCGATAAGATAAGTTCTGGAGGTGAGCAAATTGATTTTGAGTTACAAGTACAAGTTGCGCCCCAATAATCAACAGTTTAAAAAACTATCGGGCTGGCTCGATATGTTACGAGCTAATTACAACTGGTGTTTGCGTGACCGTGTTGATGGCTGGCATCAGCAATTTATTTGCGGTAGCTATTCTGACTTGAGAACACAAGTTGAAATCACACCTTTGACTTGCAGCTTAGTTAAGGGAACGCAATTAGCTAACCCCTGGAAAGACGGTGGTGGTAAAGCCAAGAAAGAAGGGGAAAAAGATCGATATCCTAAACGCACGGTAGTTTTAATGCAAGATGCAAATCTGCAAGAATTAAAAGATGCTAGACCTTGGTATCAAGAGATTGATGTTGGGGTTTTACAGTTAATCGTAGCCCGAGTTAACGAATCTTTTAATAAATTCTTTAAGGGTGCTGGGTTCCCCAAGTTTAAACGCCATCACGATTTTAAATCCTTTAGCTACAAGCCAGGGAGGATAAAAATTAAGGGCAGTAAAATTTATTTACCTAAAATCGGATGGATGCGTTTTTATAACTCACGCCCTATTCCAGATGGATTTGAAATCAAAACAGTCACAGTTAGACAGAAAGCTGATGGCTGGTACGTTTCGATTCGGATTGAAAACAAGACAGTCCCAGATTACCCAGTAATCCCAGACAGTGAAATTAAAACCATTACTGGCTGTGACATGGGATTAGGGAAGTTGGTTTACTTGTCAGATGGAAGTAGTATTGACAACCCGCGTTTTGCCACCAACAAAAAAACTAAGCGTTTAATGAAAATTAGACAAAGGCGGGTTAGTCGGAAGCAAAAGGGAAGTAAAAATCGTAGTAAAGCTCAACTTAGGGCGAGTAAATTACATAACAGGATTCAACAGCGACGAGAATCTTATCAATGGGATGTGGCTAATCGAATTGTCAAAAGAGCTGATGCTGTTACCGTTGAAGATTTACAAGTTAAAAACATGATGAAACGGTGCAAACCCGTCAAGTCTGATACTGGTAGATTTTTATCTAATGGTCAATCAGCTAAACGGGGGTTGAATCGTTCTATTGCTGATGCAAGTTGGTATGGCTTAACTCAAAAACTTGAATATTTGGCTGCGAAGTCAGGCAAGAAACTTTATAGAGTTAATCCCAAATACACCAGTCAAACTTGTAGTAAATGTAGGCACATTGATAAAAAGAGTCGCAATGGTGAAAAGTTTATTTGCACCAATTGCGGGCATATTGATGATGCTAATTTACAAGCGGCCAGGAATGTAAAAGCTAAGGCAATAGAAACCTACGGGTTAAATGTTGTCAAGAAAAAGGTACGGCGGGACTCGTCGAAACCAGTACAAACGACTCTTTTTAATATCGGAATGTACGAACGCTCGTCAGATAATACGCTGCCCCAAAAAGGCAAACGGCGTGTGGGCGAGAACCCAGAGCACAAGCAATTGTCTCTCTGGGATATTTAGGGCGAAATTCCTAAAGAATCCCATCCCCTTCAGGGGTGGGAGTGTCAAACTGAATCCCGACCTTTGTAGAAGCTGTGTTAGGAGAAAAGCGGAAAATGCTGGGGTGCAAGTTGGTTGTGGACGATCGCGACGGACTATCCAGCATCTAATTTACTGCTAATTTAAAAATTGCATAGACGATTTGACGATAGTTTGAAACTCTTACACATCAAGCAGTTCCCCCGTCAATAGCAGCTTTGACGATTGAAAATCGTCATTGACGATTCCCCAGTCACATCCCAATAAATTCACGATCGCCCGCTCCCGCGATAACAAGGACAATCGGCTTCCCTGCCAGCTTGATAGGGCGATGGGCGTCAAGCAATCGTCAAAATCGTCAAAAATTTGCAGTATATCCCCAAAATCCATGCTGAAAAAGCGTTTGGGGAGAATCGTCAAAAACAATGTCAATAATCGTCAATGAAAGTTAGAAGCTGAAAGCCTTATAAATACGATAGTTTAGAAGAATCGTCAAATCGTCAAACAAAATTTGTCGTGACCTTGAGTTAGGACACTTGTGAGGCATCAAGTCCTCAAAAGCCAAGGTTATGTCGGATGCTGGTTCAAAACGCTACAGGGAAGTTAGTTGCTCCCGAGTGTGATCGCGAATGCCTGCCGATCCCTTTTTTGCAAAAGCTTAAAATTAGCGTTGACGATTTGACGATTCCCTAAAACTTTTACTCCATAAGCACTTCAATCGTCAATAACAGCTTTGACAATTCAGAATCGTCATTGACGATTGTCAATCAGATAGCAGTGGCGACCGGATCATGTCAGGCGCAAGTCGTCAATGACGATCGCGACAGGTCGCTCAACCAATCGTCAGAATCGTCAAAAATAGAGGGGCTATTCCCCAAACTTATAGG
This sequence comes from Microcoleus sp. D3_18_C2, assembly GCF_036702395.1. Classification (NCBI taxonomy): domain Bacteria; kingdom Bacillati; phylum Cyanobacteriota; class Cyanophyceae; order Oscillatoriales; family Microcoleaceae; genus Microcoleus; species Microcoleus sp. D3_18_C2. Next base: position 17,754 of record NZ_JAUBTG010000040.1, read on the forward strand.
TGGAAAGCATTTGGGGAGAATCGTCAAAAACAATGTCAAAAATCGTCAATGAAGCTTAGAAGTTGAAACCTTTACAAACAGGGAAGTTCAGGAGAATCGTCAAATCGTCAATAAATTTTAGTTATAAGTAGTGTTGAGACTCAAAATTGAAACTGAGTATTTTTACAGCCCAGCAAATTTTCTGCACGTATTCAAGTTGTCTTTCAAGGTTGAATCTTGTGCTATTTGCACCCCAGATTCAGGTAATCTGGTCTGGAAAGGCACATTATGAGGCCGGCTATGGACTTAGAACACGCTGCTAATTCCTTTGGAGAGATAGCTTCGACGCGCGACCTAGTGGCAGAGCTGTTAGCTGCCAAGCGCTCTGTCAACACAAGGGGGGCTTATGAGAAAGATTTGTACGATTTTTTTATGACAATGACGGGGCAGGAACCGCATCCGGCATTAGTTCGCGAGTTCCTACGGCTGAATCGCTTCGCCGCTGTCGCGGTGGTTCTCAAATATAAAGCCAAACTAATCGACAAGGGACTCAAGGAAGCGACGATTAATCGGCGACTGGCGGCGATCAAAAGTTTGGTGAATTTTGCTCGGAAGGTGGGCGAGTGCGAGTGGAGTTTGGTAGATGTTGAAGGAGAGAAGGTGGTTCCTTACCGGGATACTACAGGGTTTGGCCGAGTTGCTTCTGAGAATGTGGTGGCGATGCAGTCGGTGTTGTCCATTCCTGACCGGAGTACGCCCCAGGGAAAGCGCGACTATGCAGTTCTCCGGCTGCTGTGGGACAATGCATTGCGCCGGGGAGAAATCGGCGGCGCCAATATAGGCGACTTTGACCCGCTAGCCCGAACTCTGAACATTTACGGCAAAGGTAGGGGAACTCAAGCGCAGCTAATTGACTTGCACAACGCGACGGCAGATGCGATTTCTGATTGGCTGAGCGTGCGGGGAGCTGCAATGCCCCAAGATCCTTTATTTATTGCTTTGACAAAGCGGGAATACGGGTTGAGGTTGAGCGGGTACGCTATTTACAAGCTTGTTTTCTCAACTTGCTCCGCTGCGGGAATTCCTAAAAGAATCAGCCCGCACAGAATACGCCACGCTGCAATTACGACGCTGTTAGATGCAAGCAATGGCAATACGCGAATGGCGCAGAAGTTGAGCCGCCATACCAGCTCGAACGTCCTTAATTGTTACGATGACAATCGGCAGAGCTTGCAGCGAGAAGCGTCGGGGCTGCTGGCTGATTTGGTGCATTGAGTTTAGATTTGTATGTTCGGATTGTTAAATAGGGAACTGTTTCTATTTCAGGCAATCCCATCAAGAAAAAGGACGGGGTTTCTATCCAAGTTTCTGATGAAAGGCGATCGCCCCAAAATCGATCGAGCCTCCACGTGTTGAATGCTGCTGGCGTTTTGCGCTCAACCCACTGCGAACTCAGTAAATTTTAGGCAATCCCCATCCCGATCGACCCAGTTTTGGCACGCTCGCCACTGGCGAGCGTTGCCGAAGCTTTATTGCAACTGCACTCTGGCCGAACCGACTCCGGCTGTATTGTTCTCGGGCAATTTCCAGTATGAAATTGCGGGGGAATTAGAAGGGGAAAAGCTGCATCATTTGTACGAGCTTCTGGAAAACTGGCAGCCCGATTTAGAGGCTTACCGGGAAATTGTCATCAAGCGGTTTTTGGGACAAGAAACCGAAGAGTTGCCGGCTGCCGCGTAAAGAACGAGAGGAAATAAGTTTATATTGTCTGAGGCTGTTTGAGAAGCTTAATATCAGGAATAGCCAATCGGGCCTAACATTTATGATGCTTTAGCTGTCAGGTTAATTTTTTCCTTTCGCCACTTCCGGGCGCTTTGTTTGACAGCTTCTATTTCCTCAAAATCTACTCGAATCGCGGCGATTTCAAATTCTATGCCTAAAACCGTACTAACTTCGAGGATTTCTACAAAACTGGCGCATTGATAATCTGTATCTTCATACTGCCTAACTCGCTGTTCTTCAATTCCTAGTATTTGAGCCAGTTCTTGTTGGCTGATTTGGGCTGCTATTCTCGCTTTAATTAAAGCATCTGGCAGCTTATTTATGCTGTCAATTTTAATGAAAATCGGCTGATTTCTCTCGCACTTAATTAGTGTTTCGTATTCAGCAATCTCTGCTTGTAAAGCCGTCAAATGAGATTGTTTGACATCGCGAGAAAGTTGCCAACCATCAGGGTCTTTTTTCTTCAGTTCTTCATCTCGTTCTAACGCCTTAAGAGAATCTTCAAATCTGCGGGCGCATTCTTGGCTGGATTCATACTCTTTTTCGTTTTTAATCATGGTTCCCACCTTAATATATCTATGGCTATAATCCCTTTAGGGTTTAACTCTCTGTCGCGCAGAAAGAATTCTAAAGAAGTTAATCCGCTATCTCCTACAGGTTGGTCCGAACGAAAGATTTCACCTTTATATTTGGATTTCTGCGCGCTGCGGTCTAAATTATTTAGCAATCTCGGGGCATTTTTTCTCAGATAATCGTAATCCACATCTTCCGGTTCCCAACACGCATCAAAATCACCTGGTTTTGGCTTGCTACTAACAAAACTACCGTTAATATAAATAGTTCTACAGCCTGCTGCTTTTAATTGGGCGAGTGCCAACTCCAAACCATCTATCATTCGCTGCCTCGTAGAATTAGTACCAAATCTATTTTTAAACTCCTCCCATTCGCACCAATGCACTCCCGGTGGCAAGTTGCCGTTCTCATCAAATTTAGGAATCATGCCCTCACACCTTTACACCTTAACACAATTTTACTGTCAGTTTTTAATGACTGTTGGTTTGCTCAGCATACCTGAATGTTTGGGAAAAAGCGATCGCGATTTGTCATAATTAATAAGTTGTAACAGGAACGCTCGATCGGACAAAAGTCGCTACGCTAGCACAGCCTGCAACAGTTTTCAAACGCATGAGGTACGATCGGTAAAGTACCAAGTGTATTTTGAGCGCTCGCGCGACGAAAACAACGAACCATTGTGCGAGATCGCACAAATTCAATTGCTTGTAGAAAAAGTCGCGCTCGCAATTTGCATTCTCATCTAGCTGTTGTTTGATTCAAGCGCGTGAAGCGCAGCTATCCCGAGCGTAACTCGCCAACTTTTACCAATACTTATCCTACCTCAACTTGAGAAGCATTTCGCTCTAAATACTCCCGATACTCGGCTTCATTACCCAAAAGAATCGACAGTAACTTGACCTTTAGCCAACGGTTCTAAAACCGATTCGATCGGCACCCACTTGCAATAACAAATTACAATAATATCGAAATACGCGATCGGATCGAAATATGCGATCGCACCGCCACTCAATCCTGGACTGTCAATACGGGGTAAAGTCGGGATACGATCTTGCACAAGACAATACATGAAGTTTTGCAACAACAAGCGATCGCACAAATCGCGGTTTACCTGTTGGATATTAGTACAACATTCTCAGTAACGGGTGCTAAATTATACCGATTTTTAGCAACAAAAAAGTTGGATTTTGCAGGGTTAGATCGATACCCAAACGCGACGAATGTCGGACGAAATACAGACAAAACGAGACGCTGCAAATTTATTTTACGCGGAGTCTATAGAGTCTAACGAAAGTCCCGCTTCCGCCTACCAAAAGTCCCGCTTCCGTCCCGATGAAAGTCTAACTTCATCGGGATTCGTAACATTTAATTTACATTGCCTCAAAGCCATACAGTTCAGGGAACTTCCCACTACAAAAGGCTAAAAACGCTCCGCTCCGCGTTTTTGTCCGGTGAGGCTCTCGCATGAAAGAGACAACAATCGCCAAGGAGGTGAGGACGTTCTGAATTCCTGAAACCCTTGATTTTATTGCCTTCAGGCCTAAACCCTAGACCCTAGACCTCAGTCCCTCACTGTACATCACGGGGGGTTGCGCCAGAAAACTAAAAACGCTCCGCTCCGCGTTTTTGTCCCCAGTAAAAAAGGGATAAATGTTCTTGATGGAGATTGTGCTTTCAAAAATGGAACGTGAATCTCAACCAATGGACGATCGGCCCAAGCATGAACGATCGAACCAATTACCCGCAGCCAATTGCGGGCCGCTCACCTGAGATTGCGATCGAAGAACAGTTTTTTTACGGATAATCTCTGCAATATCATCCATAATCTCTGCAAGCTCCGTCTCATCCATTCCCAAAAAAACCGGAACTCGATCGCCAAGAAACAAACTGAACAAATATCGCTGCGGCTCCAGAGGAAGCGAACTAATCATTGCCTCAAGACTGTCGCTATAAACCCGCTGCTTCCCTTTTCTAAACTGCGAAATCATTTGCTGGCTTACGCCTGACTGCTCCGACAACCATTTAGCAGTGATCCCGTAGTATTCAAGGGTTTTGTCGAGAGCTTCATAAAACTTCATTTTTATTCAGCCATAACTGAAACTATATCATATAATTAAGTAATTACTTAATTATTGTTGCCTACTCAGACAAGCTCAATATAGCACAAACATTATGTCTGAAGAAAAAAGCTGGCGATCGACCGGAGCGGGGAAAAACCTGAAGACTTGCAGCTCTTGATGCAGGAGTTTAATAAATGAAAGCAATTAATAAAGCTAAAACCAGATCGAAAGCCAAGTTTCAACCACAGCCTCCGGCAGAACAACCGGTCGATTGCCCTCAACATGAAAGCGACGCTCAACAAGCGATCGACTGTGCGGCACCTTTGACAACTGACTCAATTGCTGAGTTGCTGCCGTCAGTCCCAGCAGGGTTTAATATCTCGCAAGCCTTACCGGAGTTCGATCTAGAAAGCTTTGACAAACAAGAATTGCTAAGCCGAATTGCGTCGGAGCACAGACTAATAGAGCGCATCGAGCGAAAGGAACTAGAGCTAGCTTTTGCAAAGTTGAACTGCGCTCGCAATGCGGGTTTGCTGCTGCAAGAATTTAAGCGACGGTGCAATTATGGAGAATTCCTGAGCTGCTTGGAGTCGGCGGGAATTCGCCCGCGAACCGCACAGGACTACATGGCGATTTCAAAATATTGGAACCTTATCGAAGCAAAAGCGCGGAGCTCCGCGTTTTTGAAAGATTGCGAAACACTCAGCATCAATTGGGCGCTCGCTGCTGTTCGAGATGAAAAAAAATCTTTAAAGAAACCTTTGAAGTCGGCAGCAGCAGCCAGCAACCCAGACAGCGGTCGAACGTCGAGCGCGCCAGAGCAACCTATTTTGGATTTAGCGATCGGATCGCCGCCCGTTGAAACAGTACAACTGGCCCAAGGGGATTTAGTTCAAATTGGCAACAGCAACGCCCTCTATGGCGGAAATACGGGCACTGTCAGAGGTTTTGCCAACGGTGGGCGATCTGTTATAGTTCGCCTTGACGGAGGTTCGGTTCCCTCTGAAATATTTAATCTCTCTGACGCGGGTTCCGCTCCCGATCCATAAAGTTGTTGCACCTACTGCACCTGCTACAATCGCTAGCGTCACGCAAGAGCAAAATGCAATGGCAGCAAGTATCGGACTAAGCAACGGTAAAACAGTATTGCCCGACTTTGGCAACAGCGATCGAATTCGGATGGAACGATCTGACCCATTCACTGTAGACGATCGACCTTTTGCAACCGCGATCGAAATTGAAGGAAACGGCGAAGCCGCACGCTGGTACGAAGAAACAGCAATCGGCGTTATCAGCAGTTCCGAAGGTTTCGACACCAATCAAGCTGCACGAATGGTCTGCGAACTTTTAAAAGTTGACTTTAATCGAAGAACAAAGGCTACTTTAGAGCTTTTTTCTTATTCACAATTAAAACAACTACTGCAATTGTGCGAGGCAGAATTAGACAACTGCAAACAAAGAGCGAGCGCTCTCGCCGATCGCTAATGACTATCTCTCGACTTTTTGGGCTTTAAGTTCTGAATTGTTAATATTTTTTAGAGAATATTGACCGCCAAATAAAACCACGGTTGCGGCGTGGTTTGCTTGCGGTTGCGCGCGGGCGCTCGCAGATTAAAGCTGCCGCGATCGACCGCGGCAGCCCCAAAAAAATTTCGACCCTCAGTCGGCTAATTTACTGCCTGCAATAGACGAGCGATCCAAATCGCTCTCTCGATCTCAACAAAATTGAATAGTGCTGGTCTTGGCTAAAAAGTCGCACCCGCAAACAACTCGATCGATTTAATTGTTTGCATTCTGGCGATTGAGGATGTCTTGCGTCTTGCGTCCGCCGCCGACGAAAGCGGTTGCTATAATTTGGTGAATTTAGGTGGCTTTACTTTAAAATCCGCCTCAATTTTCCAATCCCTCACCCACCAAAGCTTCCAGTTCAGCTAACAGCTTCTCTAGTTTCTTCTGCTTTTTGGGGTCATCCCAAACCTTAGACTTTTTCACTCGCTGCAAAGCTGCATCTACGCGACTTTTAAGCGATCGGTCCGGTGCAGTCGCCGGACCTATACTTTTCGCTTTTAAATCGGCAATGCGCTGTTTGATTTGCGTCAGGGAGAGGTCGAGAGCGATCGCCTCGAATAACAATTGGGAGCGCTCTGAGCTATCCTTAACTCGGGCGATCGCTCTGGCTTTAGTATACTCAATCTGTCCTTTCCGCAGCGCTCCAATCACATCATCTGGCAGGTTCAGCAACGGGAGGCGATTGGTTCGGAAACTTTCTGGAGTGTACTTCCCGACGAGTGCAAATATATCGCTTACTATTTCCCACTCCGAGCTGTGGATAACGTTATCCACACCAGCGCGTTCCGGGTGCGCGGCCGCTCCGAGCAAAGCAATAACTGACGAGGAGGTAGAGTTCAATTTCATTGCCAGCAATTGCAGAATTCCCTCAGTTTCCTCAATCGCATTCAAATCTTCCCGCTGCAAGTTCTCCAGCAGTGCAATAGAGAGAGCCTCTGTGTCTGTCAGTTCCCGAATCACAACAGGAATCTCAGTCAAACCTAACGACGAAGCGGCTCGATAGCGCCGTTCTCCAGCCACCAATTCGTACTTGTTGCCATCTATTGGGCGTACCAGGAGCGGTTGCAGAATTCCTAGCTGCTTGACTGACTCCACCAGTTCTTGCATGGCTATCGGATCGAAATAGCGGCGTGGCTGCTGCTGGGGCAAGACAATTTTGTCTATGGAGACTAGGGAGGATGCGGCATCTTCGCTGTCGCTGGTTCCTAATAGAGCCTCAACCCCTTTGATTTGATAAGGCTGACTGTCGCGCTTTTGATTCATCGCAGAGCTAAGAGTCCTTGTGCAATAGTATCGAGTACAGCGACGGCTGGATGTTTTGGATTGTACGCGGCCAGAGGTACGTGTTGCTGTGACGCATCGGCGAAAGCGACAGTCCGAGGGACGGCGGGGTAAATCGCAGCAATCTTCTCCAGAGAAGTAGTAATTGATTGCAAACTTTGAAAAGCTTGTACAGTACGGGGATCGTACAGCGTCGGAATCACTCCGGCAATCTGCAATTTCCGATTAGCGCGTTTCCTGACGCGAGCAATGGTTTGCAACAGCAATTCGGTTCCTTTGAGAGCTTTATATTCAGTCTGAATCGGAATTAAGACGTGAGTGGAGGCAACTAGGCTGATATAGGATAGGATGCCTAGCGAAGGAGGGCAGTCTATCAATATGAAGTCATAGTTCGAGCTAAGGGGGTCAATGACTTCTTTTAGCCGACTATCTCTCATGTCAGCCACCACCAGTTCCAGCTCTGCTCCGCTCAAATTAATATTAGAAGGGAGCAAGTCCATGTTGTGAAGGTTTTTGCGGAGCGCCGCGTCAGAACCGTTCATAATAGACTCGTAGACAGTCTCCTGTAACTCAGATGGCTCCAAGCCCATGAAGGCGGTAAGCGAGGCTTGGGGATCCATATCTACTAACAAGACTTTTTGCTTCCGCTTCGCCAAATGGTAGCCTAAATTCATTGTCAAACTGGTTTTGGAGACACCGCCTGACTGGTTGAACAGCGCAATAATTTTGCTCATCTATTTTTAAGCACGCAATAAACGTGTTGATTCAACAACAATATTAGTGGACTGCGGCTTATTCTAGGCTAATCTTTGAAATAACTTTGAGAACCGCCTCTGATAACTGCGATAGCAGTTAGCATTGAACAGAGATGTTCAGCGCAGTCCATACTCATAATCTTGGATTTGGGTGGGGTTCGTTCAAAGGTAGTGTTGAGTCAAATCGCTGATAATATCTAAGCTCATATTGTCAACTAATTTAGTCAGAGCCGCAGCAAGAGGCTTCTGCGACAGCGGAATTCGCTCAATCAATAGCCTTACGGCTTGCTCGTCTCCACAAGCGGCTGCTTTATAAAGCTTCTCAATCGACTCCCTCGGCAACACAGACAGCGACTCAGAAGTCAGTTGCATAACAGGCTCATCCTGTTCGGACTTCCTCGGCGACTCCTCTTCATAGATATAGCGAACACCCAAATGAAGCGCCATCTTCTCAAAAATTACTGCCTCTCGAAACGGTTTGGCAACAAAGTCATCGAAGCCATTCGACAAAGCGAGTTTCTTGGTTTCAACAAACGCATTAGCGCTCAAAGCAATAATCTTTGTATTGGAGCCGTCAGGCAGAGAACGAATTTTTCGAGCAGCTTGAAAGCCGTCTAAAAGCGGCATTTTCAAATCCATCCAAATTAAATCCGGTTTGTACTTTTGCCACAATTTAACAGCCTCAGTTCCGTTATCCGCAAACCACAAAAGAAAGCCGGCTGACTTCAATATCTGAGTTAGTAGCAACCGATTTGCCGACTCATCGTCCGCTACCAGAATGCGATAATTTTGTTGGTTGGGTGCCAGTCCATTCACTTGTTTTTGCGGCTGTCTGTCATAAATTTCGCTCTCAGTTGCATGACTGACTTTAATGTAAAAACTAAAAACCGTTCCTTTCCCCACAGAACTTTTGACCTTAATCTCGCCACCCATCAGCTTCACAAAAGAGTTACTGATTGGCAATCCCAAACCCGTTCCCGTTTGCGATTTTCTGCCAGCATCCGCTTGCACGAACGGCTTAAACAAACGGCTAACCTCATCAGGCGCAATGCCTGGGCCTGTATCCTTCACAGAGAATTGGAGAAAGAATTTGGGTAAAGGTTTTTTAGCCATAGACTGAAGGCATTTTACAGTCAGCTTCACCCTACCCGCCTCAGTAAATTTAACAGCATTACCCAACAGATTAATCAAAACTTGACGCAGCTTGCTTTCATCAGTTCGGACGTATTGCGGTACATCTGAACTGCGTTCAAAAACAAGTTGCAACCCCGACGATTGAGTTTTGAGTTGGAACATCCCTTCTATGTCCGAGAGCAAACTGTACAGGTCAAAAGCATTTGATTCGAGGGTAATTTGACCAGCTTCAATCTTAGACAGCGACAAAATATCGTTGATTAGTTTCAACAAATGCTCGCCACTGCGATTGATAATATCTAAACTCAACTGCTGTTCCGGTGCAGTTTTTTTAGAGTTTACAAGGAGGTGGGCAAAGCCGATAATCGCATTCAGAGGCGTTCTCAGTTCGTGGCTCATATTAGCCAGAAAGGTACTTTTAGCGCGATTGGCACTTTCGGCGGCAATTTTAGCTTGTTTTAGTTCCTTTGTTTTCTGTGCAACTTGCCGTTTTAAATCGCCAGAATATTCTTCTAACCGCTGGCGAGATGCTTTTAACTGGGAATTCATGCGCTCGAAAGCACAAGCTAAGGCTTCGAGTTCGGCAACGCCGCTACCTGAAACTGTTGAGTCGAAGTCGCCGCCAGCTATCGCCTCTGTTGCCGAAATTAACCGCTGCAGCCGCTGTTCTATTCTTAGGGAAATGGACAGCAAAAGGCAGATAGAAAGAACCAAAGCCAGCAGCACGAGCAAAATAGTGTTGCGGGTGTTAGCCTGAACTTTGTCCGTAAAATCGGTTTCAGGGACAACTGCTACAATTAGCCAGTTTAAGCCTTTCGAGTTTTCAAAAGGTCTGACTTGCAGTAAGTATCTAGAGTTGCTGGCGGTAAAGTTAAGATTTTGGCTGCTGTTAATAGCAGCGAGGCTGCCATAATGTTTAAGCAAATACTCTGTTGAAAGCTGGATTACTTGTTGTTGCAGAGCTCGGGCGCTTCTTCGCTGCAGTCCGTCAGCAGAAATAGACGGTTTTGGTTCAGTTACCTCGTTCCGAGCAACTAAATGTCCCTCTCGGTCTAAGATAAAGGCTTGACAGTTAGGGCTGATGTGGAAATCGTGCAAGTTGAATGTTGAGGTTGGGGTGGGAAAAGCAGGATTTGTTTTTTGTTGACGGAATATTGTTTTTGGAGAGTCTGACCCATTTCTTTCCCCATTTGGTTTGATTGTGACTCCGGCTGTTTGACTTGGGGAAAGTTGGTTTACCGAACCAGTTGGAATTTGATTGTAAGTCCTTTCTCCTTTCCCAACCCCTTCTGTTAAGTAGTTGTCAAGGCGGTCAGAGATACGGCTCGTTGCTTCTCCCAATAGGTGTGCAACTACGTCATTCATTGTCTGTCGCCCTGTTTGAAAAGAAAGCCACCCCGTTAGAGCTAGTAAGATTGAAATCAAAAGAGCGTTGGGGACTGTAAGCACAACGCGCAGCGGGAGGGCAGACTTTTTTTGAACAGAGCTTTTTGGGCGGAACATTGGTTGAACAAAGGAGTGGAGAATGAGGAAAAAAATGTTCTTCTTCAGAGGGGAGTAACACCATCCGTAGAAGAGTTCTCCTCTTCTCACTCACCATCCCCGCTCGGTCTCGTTATGCTGTTTGACTAATTCCTATTAATAGTGCAGCCTCAAACCAATCTGAATCAGTCAAAAGCCATAAGTTCTCAGAGCGAGCGGTTAGTGACACAGGCTCCAGCCTGACTCAGCGCGGGCAGTATTGAGGAGAGGATTCGCATCTCAACTTTTCGATAATCGGATGGGTAATAGGAAGTTAGGAGACAGTCAGTCAATTCTCTCCCACTCCCCATTCCCTACTCCCCATTCCCCATTCCCGTTACCTATTCCCGCAGCTCCGGCTCCAATCAAAAAGCAGAGCGACTTTTAAAAAGCCGAGTAGTTCGGGCTGTTGGCGGTTGTCGCTGTTGAAATCTTGTTCCAGGGTAGTTGAATTCTTCTCGTGCAATGCGGCTCAGCTCGACAATCACAGACAAGTCTACTCCGGCTCGTGCAGCAGCATCGGCCGCCGATAGATTGTGATTTCTTACTAGCGCTAAAAATTGTCGCACGCTGTAGACTACGGGGTCGTTGGCTGCTGTGTAGCCTTTTTGAATGGCAATTAGCAATCCTTTTTCGACATCTGATGCTGTGGGTGCACGACCTCTATCAACGTTCACAGTCGGCGACATTCTTGGGTTTAGGGGAGCGATGCGAATTCCTAAGTGTTCTGGTTCTTTGTTGGTAGGAACGATGTTGAAGTTGTAAAGTCGCTGTTTCCCTTTTGAATCTACAGTTTTGATTGAAAGGTTAGTGATGGTAGCTGTGGTAGCTCCCGGAAAATTGAGCGCTTGAATGGGACGCAAGAAAACAGTTTTGGCTTGGCCGCTTGCCAACTGTGCATCGGTGCTGAAAACTATTTTTGAGGGGTCGGCAATTAAAACGTAGGCGAGAGCTTCATCGGTTGAGCTGAAGTCGATCGCACTTGCGCGGCCGGGATAGACTAAAATATCGATCGCACTATTGACGGCAATATCTCGACCCACAGTTTGATAGCCTGTTACTCTTGATTGAGCAAAAGCACAGTCTGGGTAGCTCGCAGCAGCGAACACTGCTGTGAACAAAAGCCCTCCGAGGGAAAGCATTCTTGGAGATTGGATGCGATTCGTCATGGCAGTTATCGGTTGATGTTGAGAAAATTGTTGACACTAGAAACGGGGATTTTATTTACTAATCGCCGCAGTCGCGTTGGGGCGACTTAACCGTTTACCAACGCCTCGGTCAACGGTAAATGTTGAGAAAGCTGTTAACAGTAATAGAAACCGGGGTTCCTTTATTAACCACAGCTACATTGGGGCGATTTAAAAGTTCTTCAGTTGCTCTATCTGAGCGGCTTTCCATCCGTTTTGCCAGGGGGCTGAAAAAGCCATCGAGGACGGCTGACCAAATTTGGGGGTCTCGACTTTCAACGGTGGTTGTACTGCCCCCAAACCTACCGCTAATACTGCTAGAGCTCCTGACTTTAGGCTCTGCGAACACTTGACCGACTCGTCCAACTCCCGACAGCACTGCGGTGAGGATATCCTGTCCGGCAATATCGTTCCCTGGGTCGAAGTAGCCTGAAGCAATCAGCGGCCCTCCGCCCTCTCCTGCAATCAAAATTGCGCCTTCTGGAATGGGCTGTTGTTTAATCTGACCGTTTCTATCAGAGTAGACGAGCGCCACAGCAGTAGCTTGTACCATGCGATTGGTTTTGCTGACGGTGCTGGCTTTGGCAATGACAACTGTGCCGGCAGGAAAAGCAATAGAGCCGTCAGTTGCCGTTACGTCGGCTGTGAGGGTGACGGCAAATTTGTCGTAAAGCTGTTTGCCTGAGCCTTCATCCCACAACAGGGGAACCGAAACTATGCCGTTGGCTGTGGTTCCAAGGGGAACCTGAGCTGTTTGGGAGGTTGAGGAACTTTGGGGCGTGCGGTTGAGAATGCCTTTTGCCCCTGGGGAGTTTACTTGTTCTAGGGTTGGGGAATTTGTTAAGGCATCCGCCTCTGGAGCAGCTTCTGGGGAAAGGGTTTGAAATTCTGTATCGGGCAAGGACGTTCGGCTAGCACTGAGTCGAGTCGCAGTCTTGATTGAGTTATCAGTAGAATCGGAACTTGTTTGGGGGGAAAAGGGAGCCGGAGTTAATTGGTTAGTGGGGTTTTGGGAGTTGTCGGTGGTTTCGAGGCTGTCCTCTCCATAAGGAAGCTCCGGGTGTAGCCTTTCCCCGCTGGCGTTATTTGGGTGGCTATATAGTTTTTCTGGGATTTGCTCGAAAGAAACGTATGAGGGTTGCGACTTTTGGTTGCCGATATTGACTGTTAGGAATTCAGTTGTTGGAGCTGGCTTTGTCAGAGCGGCGGCGGTAGCACTTGTTGTCGCTGGAGTGCTTGGTGTTGCACTCACGGCATTCGCTATTCGGTTAGGGTCAAAATTTCCCCTAATTTGTCCTAGTTGAGCGAGTTGGTTCCACCGCTCAAACGGGTCGATTTTTTCTTCTGTTGGAGTTGGAATTAAAGGTGGGGGTATTAACGGTTTGGGTATGGGGGCTGGTGGGGGCGCGGGTGTTCTTTGCGGTATGGGTGCGGGTACTGTTACCGTCCGCACTACTGTTCGGGGTACGGGTAGGGGTTCGCGTAGAGGAGTAGGTGGCGGTGCAGCGCTCCGGGTAGCGACTAGACGCGGAGTTCGTGGGGTTCGTGGGGTTCTTGACGGTTTGGGCGACGGTTCTGTTTTGGGTTTTGCGGTTTTTTGCGGTTTTTCGGCTAACAGTTTTTGTTGGTCTTGGTAAGCTAATTTAGCCAGCAACTCCGGTTTTTCATCTTTAATGGTGCCAGAAGAGCTTTCTTTTGGTGTTGATTGTGCGATAGGTTCGCGAGGTGATTTAGGCTTGATAAATTGCCAAATCAGCAGTCCTAGCAATAGTATTCCACCAGTCAATAGCAGTATTGTCACTGCTCTAGGAACGCCTCTTTCTGAAACAGGCGGGGGCAGTGGGCTTTCCTCATCTTGAGCGAGTTGATATTGAGTTTCAAGTGTTAGGGGTGCATTGGGGTCGAAATTAGCAATGAAGTTTTCATCAATATCATCGTCAGAAGGGGAAGGGTTTGGAGAAGGGGAAATAGGGGAATTGATGTTATCGTCATCATTATTATTGGGGGTATATTCACTTGATGCAGTTGTATGATTCATATTGGCTCTAGTGGTACTATTATCAGGAGTGGTATTAATTGGGTTTTCGGTTAATCCATTTCTTTTGTTAGTCATGGCTTTAGAGTTGAATGTGTTGTGTTTAACTGTACATAAAAAAGCAAAGAGAGAAGACTTCAAGCAAAGGGATGAAACATACTAAATGTTTAAATTTTTTAGTTGTTACGGTAGGTTTTTAAATTTACCCACTTGCCGGTTCGTCCCCTTTCCATGTCTCTTTCCTCTTCTAGGGTTTGAATTCGACAATTCGGGAAATTTCTAATCCGGCTGCTCTCAAAGAGTGAATAGTCTTCTCTAATTCATTAGCGTTTTCTTTGAGAGGGGATTTGGGAATTTCTACGGCTTTGACGGTGAAGGTTCGATTAAACTGTTCTCGGCTTTCTCCAATGCCTTGCTCTAGCACTACGCGAGTAGCAATTACATCTATTTCCCAAACACCTCTTTTTATTTCTCTGGGTTCTGAGATGTGAGAGATATAGACTCCAGAGCGGGTTTTTCCTGAATAGATGGTGTTGGGAACGAGTTTGGCAAGTTCAACAAGAGAAGCTTTACCAAACTCTGATTCCATCATCAAGGAGCCCATCCAAGCAGTTGTAGGAACTTGGGTACTGCCTTTAACTTTAATGCCGGGGTCGGGGTCATTTGTGCCGGGAATTTTGCCTGACCAAGCCCAGGTTAAATTCACCCAACTGGATACAAAATTTTGGATAATTTTCGGCTCTCTGTACAGTTCATCTTGTTCTGCAATTCGTGCTGCGGTTCCGTCTTTTAACTGGACAAAGGTAACTTTTCTTTGAGATAAGGCTCTCAAACTGACTGTGTTAACTAAAACAGCAATTGTCAGGAGGCAAACAAAGCTTGTTAGCAGGACAAAGCACAAGGCTAAGGTGTTTTTAGATTCAGGCAGTAAGGGTTGTGATTGTGGAAATTTCATATTATCGAAGGGGATGGCGAGATGGGGATAGAGAATAGGGAGATAGGGAGGAAATGGATTGGGAAACTGGGTTTGAGTAGTGAGTAACAACTCGGTTCGGTGAAGAAAAAGCTATCGGAATTTCCTTCCCCTAGATCAGTTTTCCAGCAATAACGCCGATCGCGTTACTGGCAATATCTGTAAGCTGTTTGGTGCTATTGGCGATCGCACTGTACAAAGCAGTTCCTCCACCCTTGGCTATTAACACGGCTAGAACGGGAGAAAACACAGCTAAAAAGAATAAAAAGGCGATATCTGTAACTAACTCTGCATCGGACTTGACAATCACTACAGCGACTAATCCAACGACGATGTTGTACCCCAATTGCACTCCAAATAACGACATAAATCCTATTAGCCAAGCCCAGATTGGTTTTCCTTGCAGCGGCAGCAGCGACAAGCCCATTGCCAGAGGCCCGAATAAAGCTGTTAGCAACAAGGCTGCTTCTAAAATGTTGACAAATGCCCACTGTACTGATCTAAGAATTAAGCGAATGATGGGCAAGACAGTAGACCTAAAAACTTGTCCTGCAAAATCGCCATTTCCTATATCCTGAAGATTGGCAACATTGCCTAAATTTTCGACAAATCGCTGCAAGCTTTTGAGAGGTCCTCCATTTTGCTGTTCGGCTGCCTGAAGGATTTGTTGAGCTGGCTGTTTTTTGCTGTTCCAGCATTCCACTAAAGCTGAGCCAACTTTGCCCTGACATTCGCTGTAGAGTTTTTCAATTTCTTCTTTGCCAGCACTGGTAAGGTTAACGTCGCTCAGGGCAGTTCTGAAGGTCATTTCTCCGACTTGAATTTTCATAATTTCTTGCACTTGAGTGCTGCCTACAGCTTTGATGAATTTGACACTTTCAGCTAAGACTTTACCGTTGTTGCTGAGAAATACTACAATTACGAGTGGCCAGATAAACATGGCTACTAGCTCTGACCAAGACTGTTTTTCAATGATTTCTTTGCCACTGGTGACAGCGAGGTAAGTAACAGATATTCCCGCCAGAATTAGTCCGAGTTTGACTAAGGCAATCCAGAGAGAGGATTCTTGAGTGTTGAAGGTGTTAGACCAAACTAAATTCCAGGATTCTACGGTTTTTTGAGAGACTTCTATGGCATCAGAGAGAGTGTCCAGGGCTTGTCCTGCTGTGCTAGTTTGGGCGATTAGTTGTGTCAGCATCTTTGGAAGGGGAGGGGGAAGGGGAAGGGGAAGGAGAGGGGGAGAGTGGGAGAGGGGGAGAAAGAGGGAGAGGGGGAGAAAGAGGGAGAGGGGGAGAAAGAGGGAGAGGGGGAGAAAGAGGGAGAGGGGGAGAGTGGGAGAGGGGGAGAAAGAGGGAGAGGGGGAGAGTGGGAGAGTGGGAGAGTGGGAGAGGGGGAGAAAGAGGGAGAGGGGGAGAGTGGGAGAGTGGGAGAGGGGGAGAGAACAAGCGGGACAAGCGGAAACAGGAAACCCTTATCCCCTCACCCTCTCACCCCATTCCCCCCCTCCCCCCCTCTCCCACTCCCCACTCCCTACTCCCCACTCCCCTTATTCACCCAAAGTGATGCCTCCCGGCATTTGAAACAGTCCGGCTTGAGTAGAAGAAGCGGTAGCCGCCGCAGCATCCTGCCGTCTCTGGGCTGTGTTAATTTCGTTGAGTTCTTCAGCTTGTTGAGCATTGAGAATGTTGGCAAAACTGCGATCGATTTGAGCTTGCTGGCCCTGCATGACTAAGGCACTTTGATTTTCTGCTGATAAGGCTGCTTGCTTAGCTGCGATCGCACTTTGTTGAGATATGTTTCTCATAATGTTCTGTGTGACATCTTGACCTTCTGAATCAGCACCCAATTCCATTGAATTTTGGCTCTCGCGATTAGTTTGCTCTACGTTTTGTTGGACAATTTCTTTCATCTGAGCTTGCTTTTGTTGAGCTTCTTTACTGAGAGTGGCTTTATTGGCTTCACTGACAGCACTTTCTCTTTCTGCGAGTTCTGCGGTATTCTCTTTGAGGCTGTAAGAATCTTGCGGTCTCTTCTCTAAAGCAGCGGATAGTTTTGTCCCTTCGCTTTCGGAGGTGTTGCCGTCCATTATGCTTTTAACTGCTTCTTTTAGGTCTGGAACTTTCAATTCTCCCAGGAATGAAGAGAGGGTTGACTCTATTTCACTGCTGAAATTTTCTACTTTGTTTAACAAATTGTCCCAAATGCCTGAGATGCTGTCGGAGATGGTGGAGATGGTATCTGAAATTTCGCCTGTTATGTTGCTAATTGTGTTTTCTATACCTCCTATTTCTTTCGGGTTGCTCAAGAAGTTATTAGCGGATTGTTGGATTTGGCTTTCTATTTGTTGATTTGGAACTGTGAAGCTGGAGCGGTTGAAAGTGCTGCTGTTAGGATTGTTTAAGCTGGGAAGCTGTGTTGCAGTCGGATTGCTGTCAGAGGTTTGAGCTTTTGCTTCAACATAATTTAGTATTAAGCTCAGCCAAATTGCAGGAATGCCGAGGCCAAGTTTAACAAGCAATTTCGGTAATTTCATCGCTTTTTCTCCGTCTAGCTAGCAATAAGGTCTTGAGGGGATTTGTGTCCATTGATATCAGTGACTGCATTCTTGCCAATATTGGTTAATGAACGTCCTTCTTTAACAGCTTGTACGTATTCAGAGGCAAATTGTTTGAGTGCTAGCAATTGCCCTTTTAACGTATTGGGATATTGAGCCAACACTCGCGCACGAGCCATCAATTCAGCTTGATTGTTAGCCACACTTGCTAATATCATTTCGCCTGGATAGTATCGGCTTTGCCAGAAACGACCTCCTTTTTCAATTAGCCAATTGGAATAAAGGTCGGCAGCTCTGGGAAGGAAAGCTTCTGTGGCATTTTGGCTAATAATTTCAGCCGGATATCCCAAATTTTTGATCCAAGAAGTGGCTCCGTTTGATGTCAATCTTCCGGTAATTCGATACACCATGTTTTGCATAATCATAGTTCCCGCACTACAATCGCAAATACTGTCGATATCTTGAGCTAGCAAGAGCACTGAAATGCCATTTTTTCTACCCACTGCACAGAGTTCGCCTACTACTTCAGCAAATCCGTCTTTCTTAAACAAAATCGAAAGTTCGTCTCCGATAAATAAGCTTTTAGGGTGAGAAAGTGCGTTGCGGATGCAAGCAGCGTGGGCGTTAATTGCCATTAAATACTGGTCTTGTTCGTTGCCCAGACCGCTAAGGGCAAAAAACTTAACAGCGGGTTCGGGTGAAAATGTACTCGGTCTGCCAATTGCTTTCCCTAAAGGTGAGGCTAGTAATGCGTTGCATTGAGTGGTAATTTGGTTGATGGCAATGCGGTCGAAGTCGGTAAAGTTTGGCAGATTTAGTTGCTCTTTCGTGCAGAATTTTAGGAGGTTTTTGAGGGTTGGCATTTCTTGCCACGCGGTCGATTTCCAGCCTTTTTCAAATGCCGTATTGTAGCGCTCGATAATGTCTGGGTCTTCCAGAAATTTTTTCAGAGTTAGCAGCAAAATGGCATCGACTCGCTGCGCTAATTTTGGGTCGCGGACTTTACCCATGCTGATAATAGTCAGCGCTTTTCTGATAAACTCTTTCCATTGGTCTAGTCGGCGCGATCGCTCTTCTCTGTCAAAACGCCTCAAATCGGGTATTTCGAGTAGATTCGAGCTGCCAGAGGTGATGTCGTAGTACGCACCATCGTCGCCTAACAGTTTCACTGCTGTCTCAAAGGTACTGCCGCTTCCTGCTGAGATGTCCATACCGACTACTGGGATATTAGCGGCTATTGCATCGGCTGCAAATCGCCATCCCAAAACACTTTTACCGGAACCAGACTCGCCTGTTATGACAGCGCGGCTGGTTTGGTTGTGCATGAGGTCAACGTACACGGGTTTGCCACCTTTGGTGATGAATTCAACTCCTTTTGAGTCGATGTCCCTTACAGCAGTTAAGGGCAAAATACCGGGGACAGTTTCGGTGTCTAAGGTGAGGCGGCGTTCGTTAATTAGCGAACTGCTGTGCAACAGCCAGCTTACAGTAATGGGCAAAGTTTCTAGCCACAGTTGCCAAGCAATGTTGCGCTCTCTTAATACCTTGGCAGAGCCGAAGCTGTGGGAGAGCATTTGGCAAGCGTGTGTTAGTTGCTCCGGGGTTGGTCGGTAGACTAAGAAGGTGACAGCAGCGTGAATTGCTCTTGCACCTTTGTACATTTTTTTCTGGGCTTCAAAGGATTCTTCCTGTTTGACTTCTGCTCCTACATCGCGACCTTGACCTTTTTCTAAAGCGCGTTTTTTGGCACTTTTAGATTGTTTAGCTTGCCTTGCTAAGTTGTCTTGAATAATAAAGTTGGGAGCGGCGCTAATTTCGACAACAGCTTCAGTATCGCGGACGTAGCTGTTGCTCATAATTTTCCAGAGCCATTGCAGTTGCTCTCTAGTATTGAGCCAGCCGCCGGGGCCCTCTTCCATTGTTAGCACGCCGCATTCTGCGTTTCTGCCGGGGAGCAAAATGCGTGAGCTAGCTTTTCTGTGTTCTGGGCAGCTCGAACGGCCGCTCATACCTTCAATTAAAATGGTGCAGGCGTGTTTGTGACTGTTGATGGTTTCGGTTAGTTTGTAGTCCGACGCGGTTTCTTTTAAGGTGAGAAGTTGGGGAATAGGGGGTACGGGTGAGCTGTTGAATTTTTGCCACAGCCATCCCCACAATGCTTGGGCATTCATGGGTTGAATTTCCAGTCCAATTTTGGTGTTTAGCAAGAGTTCCCACCGGATATAGCCTTGCTCGAAAGCGTCGAGCAGCAGTTGTTTGTAAAAGCGTTCAGAGTAGATGCGCTGGTTGCCTGTAAATTGTGCAGCAATGCTGTTGGCTGTGTTGATAATTCCATTGATGAATTTACTCAGAGGGTCGTTGGATTTGGAGCCAGATTGAGCGTTGAATGTCCAAGTGCAGAAAATAGTTTGGTTCCACAGTTGTCTGGTGCCTGCTAAGTTGAGTTCTTGAATGCGTTTCTGTTCGTTACGAACGAGTACAGAAATGGGTTTGAGGTGACAGTTGTCAGCCAATTCAGTTAACTGTTGCTGGCGAACGCAATCGCTGCTGTAGCAGCCGGTGTGAAAGGTCATTTTTTCGCCTGGGGGAATATCTTTTAGCCCTTCTTCTAAGGCGGTGGCTGCATTGTTTACTTCATGGCGGTAGAGAATGTTGTGAAAGCCAGCCGTCTCGAATCCGAATACAATTTGGTATTGACTGCCTTCATTCAGTAAGTAACCAGAAACTTCTCGACCATCCTTTTTGATAGTGACTAAACACAGGAGGTTTTGGTAGTTTTGGAAGGGCATAAGTCGGCTGTTACCTCCTTGTTGAGTGGGAGCAACTTTGGGTTTAAGTTTGACTCGGACTTGTGAATCGCTGATTCGGTGGCGAATGGGGTTTGGTCGGTGTTGGGGAA
Source organism: Microcoleus sp. D3_18_C2 (assembly GCF_036702395.1). Lineage (NCBI taxonomy): Bacteria > Bacillati > Cyanobacteriota > Cyanophyceae > Oscillatoriales > Microcoleaceae > Microcoleus > Microcoleus sp. D3_18_C2. The sequence goes on from NZ_JAUBTG010000040.1 coordinate 38,056, forward strand.
CGGGAGAAAGGTATAAAAGATTACCGTTGTACCACTCATTCCCCGGCGGAGGTCTAAACCTGTCTACAAAAAGGTGAGGTTTGTTACCTGTCAGGAGCCACCAGCTTATAATTAGCCAGAAAGTAGTGGTGAAAAACCAAGGCATTCCTAAGCTGAATAGGCCGTTGGTGAGGATGTAGGAAATTACAGTGATTAGCATCCAGGGAATTAGCTGTTCCGCTGGAATGATGCCGATGCTGGCTTGTTTGCCGAGAATTTTATTGACGGAAATAAAGTCTTTATCTGGGTCTTTGATCATAATTTAAACGAGTTTAGATTTGAGGTTGAGGTATGGGGGAGAGGGGAAGAGGGAGAGAGGGGGAGAGTGGGAGAGGGGGAGAAGTTTGAAAACTTGCATTGCAACAACCCGATAAAAACTAGAGGGCTTCAACATCTAACATATACTCACCCACTTGAAGAGAAATGAGGGATTGTGTAACTGCCATCTACCTGAAAATTTAAACAGCTTGCTGTTTACTGCACACCTCTAATCTCCCCCACTCCCCCATTCCCATTCCCCTTCCCATTCTTCCCTAAGCTCCTCCACCTCCGCCATTGCCAACGAACAGAAAAGTTATTACGTCAACGGCAATTACAATGGCAAAGGCTAAGGCAACTTGGGTAACAATTGGTCTCCAGTCATTACCTTGTTGTGCTTGGTTGTAGGCGAAAAGAGAAGCGGCTGCTACTAACAAAAGAAATGCTCCGCGAATTAAGTTGAAAATCAGTTCGATGACTTCGGTATCAATAGCTTCGCCTCCTGCTGAAGAGGCTCCTTCTGCGAGTTCTTGCATAAATTCTTCTAAGCCGGAGAGGAAGAGGGCGTTGGCTGGGGAATCGAGTACGGAGCAAAGCGCAGTAGAGGTGATAATGGCAGTGGCAATGTGCCAAAAGCGAATTTTGCAGCCAATGTATCGCTCTACAATGGGAATAGCTCTAGTGAGATGCCATAAACTCAAAAACACAATGCTGGAGCAGCCTAAAGTCGCAATTAAGAGCGGGTCATGAATGCTGAAGTAGATGAGCGAGGCTAGGCAAATGCCGAGGAATGGAAGGTCGCCCAGTTTTATCTTCTGTTGTTTTAACCAGCGTGATAATGAGTTGCGGTTTCGTTCATTTCTTGTTTGGTCTAAGTAAGTAGCCATGTCACTATCTCGATTAAATTAGTGCTTTAATGCCAATTTAAGTTGCATCTAATCCCTGCAAAATCGCCAACAAAGGTGATTTTATACAGTGAGAGTGACCCCCTCCAAATGGAGGGTGCAAGTGAAAAAAGTTATTTCAAATTTCCATTTCGGTCTCAGTTTTTCTCGCTTCCTGCTTGTTGGAGTTCTGGCTTGGAGCAAGTTGCTGTTGGGAGAGGAGATTTTCAACTACTTCTGGTGGAATGTCGCACAGAAGTACCTCAAGATTACCTTTTTGGAGGCTGGCCTCAAAAACTATTTCGCTGTGAGAGTTAAAGCCTTTGACAGTACCCTTCGACTTGGATTTATCGCTGAATTCGACTTCAAAGTCGAGGCGCGAGCCTTGGGAATCGGTAAAGCTGACTTCATCTTGATTGCTTCTCTTTACCATTTCAGCTAGTCGCTCTTGGTTGAGAGCTTGTTGAAAAATCTTTAAGCGGTCGAGTTCTTCTTTTTCTTCAGGTTTCAGGAAGTCGTTTGTCACTTTCCATTCTCCAGTTTTATCCTGTACTGCTGAAAACAGTTCCTCGCCTTCCTTAGTTTTTAAGCTGACAGCGGTAGAGAAGTCAAAATTTGTTACATAAAGTTTGGCTTGTCCAAAATCAACCCCGTCTTCTAATGCAATGCCTTCCGCATTTGCTTCTTCTTCAGCTAAGCTGTAAATTTTTGCCAGTGTTGCTGCAAGTTGGGCGTCCTGAGTAAGATTTTGGGCGGTCACAGTGATTTTTTTAGCAGTAGCGTTAGCGCTGCTAGCTGGGATTGTTGATTCTAATGAAATTTTTTCACCTATTTCTGTTCCGTTTTGTACGAATTGGTCGCTGAGGGATGGAGTCGAGCTGTCGGGCGGTTCTAATTTTGCATCGCCAGCTTGAACGCCTGTCTCGCTTTTTTGAAGAGAAAGTTTGTTCTCTAAAGCTTCTATTCGCTGTTCTAGGGTATCGAGTCGCTTTTCAAGTCGGTTGAGTGCTTCATTTATTTGTACGAGTTGTTCTTCAAAACTCGCCTCTGTGTCAATCTTAATAGCAGCCGTTTTTTCAGAATTGTTGTCTCTCACACGACCGGAAATTTTATCAACTTTTCCGTGGACTTTGCTAACAGCTTTAGCTAAGAGCATACCGGGTGTTGAGACAAATTCGGCATCCGGTTCAGATAAGATGTTTTGTTGCGGTTCTGGCTCCGGTTCAGCTATTGGTAAAGCTTCGGATTCGACCATTGCATCTGCAACTGAATCCGCTTCAACCAAGCTGGTAACCCGCTGCGACAGCGAGTCAGCTCGCTGGCTTTGAGCTTGGAGCCTTTTGACAATACCGGCGACTTGGCGCTCTTTTCCAGCCCCAAGAGCAGCTTCTATAATTTGAGAAGCTGCTTTTTTCCCCATCAGAGTAGCGAGAACCGCAACTTGAGTGCTCAGGCCACTGACAGTTGTACCTTCTACCTCACTTCCAGAAATGGCTGTTCTACCACTAACTTGTACAGCAGCATCGAGGATACTATCGATGTTCTGGTCGTTTGATTTTTTGCCTTGAGGTCGCTGTTGGCTAGTTCGGGTTTTTGAGGGTGTGCGTGCTAAGGATTCAGCAACTTCTACCGCTTCATTTGTCTGAAGTTTTCTTTTGGTTTGGGATTTAGTTGATAATTCTTCGTCTTCCAAATCTTCTCGCTCAGAGTTTTGAAGGTGGCTTTTAGTTTGAGGCTTAGCTTTAGGTTGAGGTTCTTTGAGTTCAAACTCATCTAGTTCACTTAGTTGATTTCTCGGAGAGCGGGTTAAGGGTTTAGATTTAACCACTGGTTCCTCCGAATCCAACTCCTCTAGGTCATCTTTGGGAGGTCTAGTTTTGGTTTGAGAGTGGGGTGATGGCTCGTCATCCTCCCAACTTTCTCTTTCATTTTTTTGTGATTTGGTATTGGCTTTAAATTTCGAGCGACGCGAGGGTTCATCATCCTCTAATTCATCTAGTAAATCGTCTTTTTTAGACTTGTTTGTCGCTTTTGATTTAGACGTGGAAGAGGGTTCATCATCCTCCAATTCATCTAGTAAATCGTCTTTTTTAGACTTGGTTGTCGCTTTTGATTTAGACTTGGGGGAGGGTTCTTCATCCTCCAATTCATCGAGTAAATCGTCTTTCTTAGACCTTATTTTAGTTTGAGGCGAATCGAGTAATGCTTCAATTCCTGTTTTAGTAAATCGGTTGTCGTCCGGCTCTCCCAAGTGTTCCATCATGTATTTTCCTGTGGTAGAGCCGTACTCAGGTCGATCGCTCAAACTGAGGACGAGTCCGTTGTGCTTGACCTCCACGCTAATGCCAGGTTTGCCGTCTGCTTCCGTTAGTTCTTCAATTGCATCGGCAAAATCTTCTACGCTGGTGAGTCCGTTTTCCAGGCAGTAATCTAAAGCTTTCTCGCAGCGATTTCTTAGGTAGTTAAGGATTTTCTTGCCCTCCGCTGTGTTAGGGGTGATGTAATTTCCCTGGCTTCGGCTTCGGGATGCTGTTTTTGTGGGCATAATCTTTGTGGCGGGGTGAGTGGATATTTCCCATGAAATTCGAGCAGTATGGCTAGTGACTTCACTCTAAAGTGCGGTTTTGGGGAGTTAAAGTGACCCCCTCCAATCGGAGGGGGAAGGCATTGATTAAGCGGAAGCAAAAGAAGTGTCATATCATGTCCGTCAAAATACCTATAAAACCGCAGGCTTCAATGTGTGTTGTACAAATGTCCTCAAGGGAGGTCAAAGTCGAATGTGTCTTTTCTGGCCTCATTCGACTTTGACCTCCGACAAGCAAGACACATTTAGGCAACACGCATTGAAAAGGTTTGCGCTTTTTCTATGATTTGCATGAGCAGGTATTTGTAAATTCGCCACAGCAAAGTAATAGAATTGCAATTACGGTCTAGTTAGCGGACATAATATGACTTCCGAAATTACGTTAAAGTTGTGCGTCGGCAACTCTAAATTTTGAAGATTCCGAAGCTAATTCAGCATCGATTTTTAAGATATATTTGAGAAAGTGAGCGCTGCTATTTTCCGAAAGCTTCTTAATAACTTGACCTGTTTTCAAGTCAGCAGCCAAGACCGGATTATCAGCTTCATCTCTGACTAAACACCTAAGATTGTTGCGAGATTTGCTAATAAAAGCTGTCCAGTTTCCCACAGGAATTGTAGTTTCTCCAGTTTGGTTATATGCTTCAGAAATCGCATCTTTCAGCAATTCTGAGAGGTGGGCGGGGCTGGCAGCAATGTCTTCGGGTTGAGATGGCGGTTTGTTTTGGGTAGGGGTTGGCGATACAAGCGATCGCTCTTGACAAGGAGTTGTCGATACGGATAGCGATCGGTTTTGACAAGGGGTTGACGCGACTTCTGAAAGTTCCTCAACTGATTCAATTAGTTGCACAGAGCTAGGGTTGATGTTTAAGATCAGAGCGCTGCCTTTAGGCGAGGGTTCAATAGTGGCCTCAAAGGTAGTGCCGATCGGCAATTTAGGTGAATTAGCAGAGAACATGGCTAGCTCTTGTCCGTCAAGAAGGACAATAGGGCTGCCGTCGCGCCTTGAATCGGTACCGCTAACAGAACCCACCTCAAAAGTCAATGTTTTCTGCCTCCATTTGGGACTGCTAAAGTCAACATCTTTCAAGTCATTGTACTTCTGCCCAATCAGTTCAGCTCTGTCAAACTGAAAGGTTTGCAATTGCTGGCAAATTTCATCTGTAAACAAATTGAGAACCAATGCTGCTTTAGGTGTTTGGTTTTGGGACTCAAGCCAAGTATAATCAGCAGGAGCTACAATGCGGGAACTCACATCTTTGGTGCGACCAAGACCATCGCGGTAAGTTAAGTCTAAACTGTCGATGTCGTTGGCATTCCCGCCAAACTTCTTTTCAAGAATTCCCACCAGTTTTTCGCTGGGTTCAATAAAGGCAAAATTGACCATTGGCAGGCTCGGATGCAAAGTTGCTTCATATTTAATGCCTTTGCTGTCTAACAATTCTTTCCAATGTCCAGCTAAGTCTTTGCCAACTGGCTGTCGCTTCTTATCCCTGACAGTCTTATTGCTGCCGTCGAGTTCAAATTCCTCGAAAGGGACGCTCAGAACGTAAGTGTCTTTTGGCATTGCTTCGTGGAGTCGCTCGTACTCAGGTTCAAGGTTGAATTCAATCAGCAGTTGGCGAGAAAGTTCCTTACAAGCTTTGCGAGGAACTTCTAAGTTGGGATTTGCGGTTTCGACGTGCCACATCGCACTAGCAGCTAAAAACCGTTCTTCAGGGTCAGTCCAAGTTTCGGTCACATCGGCTCTTAAGCTCTCGTATAACTTGCTGACGGCTTCTTTAATTGCCTTAGAATCGCCGCCGCACTCCAAGTGAATTTCGCCCATCCTTTCTCGATAGCGTTCCTTAATATCTTGCGCCCACCTGACATAATATTTCTCCCATTTTTCTCGTTCATCTAAATCAGAAGGAGACTCAAACAGGTAGCGAAATTCGTCGCGGTGGCGGCTTTTTAAACGAGTCGGTTCCCACTCTGGATTAACAGCCTCCTTAGCGATGCAATTGATAGCGGTGCCGTCTCCTATAGGTAATGGCACGGTTTTGTAAAGCCTGGGGTCGTCTTTGTAGTCAAATAGGTAGCTTGGGTGCTGTTCTGACCACTGCTTAGCCTTTTCCAGTAACGTGGGGTGGTGGTCTTCGGTACGAGTAGCACTTTTGGGACTATCGACTTCAATTTGCAGGGCATCAAACAGCTTTCCAAGAAGCTTCCGCTTCTGTTGATTGAATAAACTTTCTGGCTGTCCTGGTTCTGCTGCTGACGATTGCACTCTCCCGATTAAGGTAGCCACCCAGCCGATTTTATTTTGGGCGATGGCTACGGCAATTTGCCGCAATTTGGTATACTTGCGATCGCCATTACTATCGGTAGCTTTATTGTAGTCAACTTTCTCTCGCTTTTCAACTGCATCGTACTCATTCTCTTGATTAGCGTGCCTGGTTTCAGAGGCGATATTCGGCATTCGGGAAGCAGGCGTAATCACTAATTGATCGCCGTCAAAATCGCATTGATGATGCTGCATGGCTTGGTCGGAGCGAATGAAAACGCACCCTTTGTACTGCGTTAATTCAGGATGGCTTTTGTTGTCTACTGTGTAGCGGCGGATGTTATCTTTACTGACAATCGGGTAGCGGGTAACGATAGCTTCTGTGCCGTGTCGCAAGTGGGGGGCAACAATTGTACCGGGTTGGAGGTTGTCACAAGGTTGAGCCATTGCTGAACCATGATGAATTGCTCCCTTAATTGCTAAGTCTTTCCACTTTTTAGCCAGTTGTTCTTGCATGAAATCGACGACTTTGGGAAAGTCGAGGAGTTGACCGAGTTTGTCGTTCCTCAAAATTGAAATTAGCCGGGATTCGTTGCGCTGGGCTTTTTCATCTGTTTCGTCTTCTAATCCGCTGCTGTCTTCGTGAAGGCTAGATTGAAAAGCAGCTTTTTTGTCGTGCTGCTCCACTAAGTATTTGGCAAGTTGTAGCCGGTTATTTTGCAAGTCAGCTAGCTTTTGGGCTTCAATTTTGGTCGGTGTGGCTATGTCAGCCCCAATAGCTGCTTCGGAATACCAAATCGAAAATTGCCAGGAATTTTCGTATTCAGTTACTTTGGCGTTGCCTCGGTTTCCCAGTATAGCTTTGGGAAATTCGTAGTCGCCACAGGGGATAAGTTCAGCTAATTGCTCTTTAGCAACTCCTTTGATAGAGGAGCGATCCATAATGATATCATAACCCAAGTCGGAGGTTAAATTAGCATCAGGCAACAGCGTTCCTTTGGCAAGAAAGCTAATTTCTGGAGTGTGGCAGTCTTCTTGTCCCCATTCCTGCATCCAGGCAAATCTGAATTGAAAAGGTCGGTTGTAATTCCCTCCTAATTGTTGGGCTAGTGCCGGTGAAATTTTACCGTGACAGTCTCCGGTTTGCCACTTATGAGCTTTCGCTTTTTCACTTTGGTCATCGCTTTGAGAATCAACAATTTTGAGTCGCAAGGTTTCGCCGTCAAGGGAGCTATCTAACAATTTGGCTCCTTGGTTGCAACTGCTAACTAGGAGTGAGCCGTAGCGACAGGCGTGGTCTGGTTGGGTTTTGAATACGCTCAACAGTTTGGTTGAGAGTTCAATGTCTGCAAAGTATACATTTTTGCCGGAGCTGAAAGCAACTCTTCTGGTAATATCATCTCCGAAATCGATGTTTTTCAGAGGGTCGAAGCTGCTATCATTTGGGTCGGGTTTAACGATGCTTAGGGATGCTAGTTCTTCAGGTCCAAAAAGCAGTTCAAGCAGGGAGTTACGCAGCACTTCTGATTCAGCTTGGTACCGCCCTTTTGCTCTACCGTCAGCCAAGGACATATCAAAGACTGGGATTTTTAGTCCTTCCCCAGCTACCCATTCTGTGGAGCGATATTCAGGGGTAAGTTTTCTTCTGCTCATTGATTAGCTCCTGAATCCTAGTTTTTACATTTTTAGGACTTACGCACAGTAATAGTCCAGATTTTGACAAGGTTGTTCCTTCACAAATTCCTGCTACTGAGTGATATTCACCCCCTCCAATTGGAGGGGTTTATCAGAAAGAAGTAGCGTGTTACAATCAGGATGACAATCCCAATGTGGAGAAAAAAAGTGAAAGTAGTTCGCACAACTACGGCTATGGAAAGCCAGCGAGATTATTTCTCTGATAGCGATAGCGATACACTTGCCCGCGTTGCTTTTGGAGAAGGTGAAAACAGTCAGCAATTGGGAGGTTTGAACCTCGCTGCTAACGGGGTTATTAAAGGTAGAGTGTCAAACTTATTCAACGTCACCGAAGAACAAGTGGAGAACCCTCAATACTGGATTGATTTATAAGAGATACCGACCGAAATTAAGTCTTCGCTCTTACAAAACAAACGTGTCACATTGTAATACCATTTCTAAAAAGTCTTGCTACAATTTGCATCGTTGGGTTTATTTCACGAAATCAACCTACTGTTGCTACTGTTGCATGACTTTTCAGAAATGGTATAATTCGGAGGTGTCTAATTCGGATATGTCTAATAATTTAGGTGTCAGACCAAGGTATTCCTGACACCTAAAAAGATGGCTAACGCCGTTTTTTGGACTGCGTTTTATCCGAAGAACGACTCTCAAGCGTCTGGTTGGCTTGAAGAGAGTGTAAATTGTTACCGGGAAGCAAGCTGTAAACCACTTTGCGCTTGCGGAAAACCCTAGTGCCATCTACAGGCATTCCTTGTTTCCAAGCGTCTGAAATCGCCTTTTTGTCGGCAGAAATTACGGTTTTGGTTTCGACTCGGCGATAGGGTTCTGGCAGGTGAGATGGGTCAATCAAAACTTCACAGGTAGGCGGATTTTCCTTGACAGCAATGCGGCGGTGTTTGCCAACTATTTCGGAAGTTAACACGCCGCACTCGTTGAAGTAGAGAACGGTTTTGTCTAAGCGCTCTCTCCACCCCTGGAGTTTGTTGATAGCTTTTGAATGCAGTTCTATCAAATACTGCATTCGCGCTGTAATTCCTGCAATTTCGGCATCAATTTGGTCGGCTAAGTCGGCATGGGCATCAACAGCGAGTTCCTGGGTTTCTTGGGTTTGCCAAAGGGATTGCAGCAGTTGGTCGATTTCTTCTGAGCTTTCTGCAGATTCTAGTTGATGCCAAACTTGAGCCGCAGTTATTGAACTTTGAGCAAGCGTCGCTGTGGCTAAATTCATGCTTAGTATCCTCCGTTGATGCAGGTGTGATAATAATCGCGGCGTTCTTCGAGTTGAGTAAGCGCAGCCATTGTTTCCGGGTCGGATTTAAGAGAGATTTGTTTGTCCTTTTGAATTTTGCTAACTGGTTGAGAATGAGTTAAATTTTGTGAGTTTGACTGGGTAATTTTTTGCATACAATTCAAAAAACTTTCTTAAAAATAGCGCGACCGCGCTCTTAAAAAAAGGAGTATTTAAAGTTATGAATTATCCTATAGTTTTTTACCCCAAAGTGGTAATGCAGTTCTGCCATCAATATCCTTTGCCAGAGGCAACTTCTAGTTGTGCCACCTCATCCCAACTTCAAGAAACTCAACAATTCGAGCAACCTGTTGTTTTGCTGACTCCGCCTCAACCACCTGTGGTGTTACCTGTCAAGTTGCTGTGGTTAATTTGGGTATTTTGGCTCTATGGTGCGATCGCACTTCCGCTATTAGCTATTTCTTGGGGTTGGCTGTGGTGGGAAATGCTGTTGGTAGTAGCTGCTTATTCATGTTTAATTGCGGCTGCTTATAGTTATGTGTTTGGTTGCCGTCAAAAACTGCTATCCAGGTATAAGCAGCAAATTCTTGAGTACAATCAACAAAATATATTATCCCATCAAGATTTATCATCGAATAAACAGCAAAAATTTTCTAGTTTTAAGGTGGAAAAAGAAGGGTTGCAGACAGGTTTAAAAAGCGCAAAATTTGAGTTAGATTCCAGAAATCGAGCGCTCAAGGATTTGATGTCACTTCGCGTTAGTCCTAATGGCACATCTCAAGCTCGGCAAGGAGTGAGTGAACAACGCTTTTTGCAATACTTACAGCAATATTTCGAGGAAGTTGTCCAAGCAGCAGAGTTTAAAATTCCGTCATCTCAGAGGAGCTATTCAGCAGATTTTATTGTAATTCACACTGCATCTGGACTCGGAATTGATGTCGAGATTGATGAACCTTATGCTGGCAAATCTAAGAAGCCCACTCACTGCTGCGATGCTGACAGCGATATGCGCCGCAATCAATTATTCTTAGAGTGGAATTGGATTGTGGTTAGGTTTACTGAAAAGCAGGTGGTTCAGGCTCCTTTGAGCTGTTGCAAGTTCTTGGCGATTGCGATCGCCTTTGTAACGGGCGATCGCTCTTATTTAAAGCAACTGGAAACTGAGCCCGATTTGCTAAGCGTCAAACCTTGGACAACTAGAGAGGCAAGGGCTATGGCTAAAAGTAACTATCGCCTTACTTATTTATCTGGGTTTGGCGTCGGTTCTGCTTGCAATCGGGTTTCAAAGTTTTGATGCGAGCGCACGCAATATCCGACTTATTGACTGCAATAAATGTTGATAATTAATACAAAGGAAATAAAAAAGTAGCCTTCAAAAAAGCTAAGTTTTTTAACCATTAAGCGTAATTTATCCAATAGCAAAGTCACTTAATTGTCGCATATTAGGAGGGTCAAAACCAAGTATAATGTCTTGTTTAGGAACTCCTAATTCTACGAGCTCGTTAGCAATACCCACCTCGGTTCCATCCTGCTGAATCCAAATTTTATTGTCCATAATATCTAGGTGCAAAACCGGGCCATAAATTCGCCGCTGATTGCGCCAGCCCACATATACTAATTGATAATGATCGCGCTCGGTATCAAAGATAGTTTGAGCCTGAATTCGCTCATCCCACACAAGACTAGCGTGTTGGGAGAGCAGATTTTGGATGTGCTGCCTATAAAGGTCTACATTTGCCATTGTGCGATCGCCTCCTGCTCTATATCGTAAACAATTAAATGAATTTGATTTTGTTGAATTAAAGACTGAATAAACCCCATTGTGAAAAAACTATCGTAGACATGGCTGGGTACTGCTAGGTATAAAATGCGGTCAGTTTCTTGTTGTTGCAAAGCGGCTCGATAACTAATGAATTGTCCTAAAGCTGTGTAAAACTGGGAGATTTTGGAGGGGCCAATAAAACTTTTGATTTCAACGGCAATTTTCTGTCCGTCTTTTTGGGCCGCAACCACCCTTTCGGCACCCAAGTCGATGTAAAGTTCTAAACTTCCTGCTTGTAAAGTGTATGGATCGTGAGTAATCTGCCATCCATCTTTCTGGAGAGCGATTTTAACGACTTCGTGAAAGACATCTTTAGCAGACATAGCTGTACTGATTCGTTGTGTCTAATATCTTCGAGAGTTTTATTTCAAGTATATACGCTATTCATTTGAAAGCGATGTTCTCGGGCAGCGCCACAAAACTTTGCCCCTCGGCTTTTTTTAGATCAGAAGAAGCCTTTCGTCCAAATATAATTGTGCAGCCGACATAGTGTTGCGCCCGACGACTCGAACATATCGGCTTGCTCTTAGTGCAGGAGATACACCTATGGTGCTATGAGAGGAAGCCATTTTTGGATGTGGCGAAAAATGTTGCCTATTGGCTGCCGGAGAAACAAACTTATCTCTCCGGCATCATTTAATTACCAGTCGATTTTTAGTTCGCAGTTTTTGTTGCTGTCGTTGCTGCTACCATTCCTGCTACCATTGTTGGTGTCGTTGTTGCTACGGTTGCTGCTTTCGAGAGGGAATTGGAAGTTTAAGGCCAGCAGCTCTTGCTCAATAATTGACTTTCGGTCTTGGACTTTTTTGTCTCTCAAAAGTCGCAGAGCGTGGATTATTTTGTCGAGCGTTTGATAGCTTGTTTGTTGAAAATTCAGTACAAGAGTTGTTTCCCTACCCATGATGTAGAGTTGGTTTTCTGTTTGGTGGACGCAGGTTAAATTATTGAAGTAATAGATGTTGGTCTGTGATAGTTCCATTTTTTATCTCCGATACTTTATTTTTTAGCGCGACAGCGCTCATTTTTTTTGTACTAACTTTTAGGAAAAAACGTATAAATATTTTTTTTGTCAAGGTCGGCTCACAAAAAAAATGAGCAACCGCCGTCTCAATTTCCTTAGCAAATTAAGGAAAAATAGTTAATAAATCTATTCACCAATTTGTAATACTTAGTGGTAGCACTATCAGTAATTTAGCTCGCAAGTTAGAAATTTTTTAAATAGCGTTTTTATTAAACAATACTCACTTTTTTCGAGAATCATAACTAATCCAGTTCGAGGTCTTGGGTGTGCCGTTTATACTGTTGGTTATTTTGTTTAGGAGTTGGCTGTTCTTGCTCAATTAATTGTATCCAGATATCATTCCAACTTGACGGTGGATTGACAAGTTCTGCATCCGGTAGCAACGATCGCGCATTTCGAGCGAGCTGAGAATTTTCTGCAATCGCTATAATAACGCTATCGAGTTCTTGTAAGAATTCTATAGGCAGTTGTGAAGCTCGTTCAATTCCTAGGTAAATTGTGGGTGGTGGTGTTGCAGAGTTATCCTGGTTATTTTCCTGTTCAATAAGCAAAATTGAAAGGGTTTCGATTGGGTTACAGGCAATCACAGCTCGCTCAATTTCTCCAGTAGTGGCTACCCAAAAAGCAGCTTCAGATGACAGGGAATGGGTTGTAGTAAAGTTGCCTCTTTCATCGATAACAAAAGCGAACCGGGCTTCCCCGTCAAGCGTCCGTGCTGTAAAGACAGCCTTTTCTGAGCCGGCATACAGCCAAGAATGAGAGTGCAATAAATCGAGCAATTCTAAAGGTAAACTGTACTCGACTGCTAGATGCGAGCGCACTTTTTGCCACTGAGTTTCATTCCTTTCAGGCAGGATTGACAGCTGTAACTCTAACTCATTTGCTCTTGCAAGAGTTGCAGGCGCGCTTGCTACTAACTCGGATTGTGGCAACTCTAACTCATTTGCTGTTGCAGGAGTAGCAGGTGCGCTTGCTACTAACTCGGATTGTGACGATTCTAACTCATTTTCCTCTGCCTCGCCAGGGCCGTTCGCTAAGTTTTGTGGCTGCATTAAAGCTTCAATTAGGGCGTTATCTCGCCCTTTGTCATAGCTAACGCCTCGATACTTCTGCAATCCAGCAAAACTGTAGGCTTTACCCAACTGAGTGCCACTTAAAGCGACTCCATCTAAATTGTAAGAAATGCCTTGACTGAAGCCGATTCCAGTTTGAGTCAATCCGACTTGCACCTTTACGCCTTGTTGCTGCAACCGCTCAACGAATTCTGGCATACTTGGGTTGTCTTGGGTAACTTCATCAATTAGGTCTTGCAATTGCACCCTGACACTCTTGTTTCCCTTGCTTTTTAATTGCCTGTGTTCTCCTGTAGTCTGAGCCCGCTTGTCTGTTTCCCAACTGGGTGTAACAGCTTCCAGGTTGTAGTTCCGTTCGAGCTGGCGAATAGTTTCTTGGCTTTTGTAATAATCCCAGCTATCGTCAACAACACCTCCATCTAGGCAAATGCGACTGGCGACGATGTGGATGTGGTCGTGTTCTGTATCGCTGTGCTTGACAACTGCGTACTGGTTGTTGTCAAATTCCATCGCTTTCATGTAGTTGGCTGCAATCGCCAGCCAGCGTTGGTCATTTTCTTCAGAATCTTCGAGTTTTTCGGTGCTTGCGACAGATAAAGTGGCGTGAAAAACAGCTACTTTCAGGTTAGGTCTTAGTTGTCGGGCGATCGCAAATTCCGCAGCCAGTTCTTCAGGAGTCTGTCCGCACATAGTACCGCCAATTAGAGCAGCGTCTTTTTTGCCCAGCACGTAGTTCAGACAGCCTCGAAAGCCTGTACCTTTGATTTGTTTGCCAATCATAACCGTTTCGCAGTAGGTTTATTGCATCGATTGCTCAGGCTTGTTAAGAATTAGCGGACTGTAGATTTTGTCAGGTTTGCAACTATTGTTTTAATTGCAGTTTGGTTTTGTTGAATAAGCTGCTGTACGCTTTTTAAGAGTCCTAGATTGACAACAACTGGTTCTCCCAATGGCACAGCACTATTGCAAGTTTTAGTAAGTTGATTGAGGTTGTTTCCTGCAATTCTCAATTGGGCATCAATCTTGCATAAAACTTGATAGGCTTTTAAGTCAAATGCAGCTAGAGGGCGTGGCATGGTTCTCCTCAAAGCTGCACGACGCATGAAGTCGCTCATGCTCAAATTTACTTGCTCTGCTCTGGCTTTAATTTGATTGTAGTCAGAGTCAGTGAGGCGAATGTGAATATGGTTGGATAGCAGCTCTCTAGGTTTGACGGACGGTAAAGTTTTCATAGTTTTTAATCAGTAAAAACCTCTTGCCAAGATACAAGTTAACCGCTGTAATTAAAAACCGCTAGTCAGGTGATTTTATCCCCTCCAATTGGAGAGGGCTATTAGAGGGTTTATCAAAGTAGAGACTGATGCCTACCCAACTCTCAGTTTATTTAATTTTTGTGTATAAATTATAGCGAGTGAGGCGATCGCAGTGGAAGGACGATTAAACGTCTGACGGTGATGGCTGGTTAACAAGAGAGCGATGGCTGGTTAACAAGAGAGCGAGCAATGTGAGCGATCGCTACCCAAGTGCGATGGGAAAGTTGTGGCAATTGATGCCGGTGCTGCCACAAAAGCCGCCACAACAGCAGGAGCAATGTGAGCAATCGGCACAGTCGAAGAGCGGGTAAAAATTAAGCGCCTTGACATCTAGGATTCCCCATTCATAAGGGTGCATTATTTTTTGTCAGCACGAATTAGTCAGGGTTTGCGATCGCAAAAACATTGCTTGCTACCGAGAAAGAACAGCCTTAACCTGCCTCAACAAACCACTGCACGCTCGACACAAAAAAGCAGCAAGTTGATGGAAAAATTCAGGTGTTTGCCGGATATTTTCGGGTAAATACAGGTAGAGTGCAGTTCCTGCAAATGCCTGTCTCCTTACTGATTTTGTACTGCAAATGCCTGACTTTATACTGCACTTGCCTGTGTTGCGAGCGATCGCTATTTACAGTCGATGGCTATCGTGTTGGCAACTGTAAAAGTCAACGCATACTCCGCCCTTCGAGCGCTCGACCTTCGTCATTAACATTTCCTCGATCGTCCGATGTTTGAAATAAAGAAAAGTTGTTTCTTTTCTTCAACCGCAAATTATTCTCGGTCGTGAGAGGCCGAATGACCGAATAATTACGAAGGTCGGATGGAGGATTGCGAATTATTCGCTTCCTCCGGTTTAATTCAATCTTGTGCTCGAATCTCCGTCACCTCCTACGCACTCGGTTTACAGCAGTCGTGAGGAAACGGCGGGCTTGGTTTACAACAGTCGTGAGGAAACGACGGGCTTGGTTTACAACAGTCGTGAGGGAACGGAGGCTTGATTTACAACAGTCGTGAGGGAACGACCGCTTGGTTTACAGCAGTCGATCGACTTTCAGTTATCAATGGTCGTTATAGTTCTCTACCTTATTCGTACAGGCAGTAATCTCTATTCACGGGGGGTGCATTGTTTTTATTTGTGTACGTAAAAGTCAGGTTTGCGATCACAAAACCATTGCTTGCTACCGAGAGAGAACCGCCATAACCTGCCTCAACAGGCAAATGTACGCTCGACACAAAAAAGCAGTAATTTGACCGAAAAAGTCAGGCATTTGCAGGATATTTACAGGCATTTGCAGGTAAAATGCAGCCCGTGCAAAAACCTGTATTTCACTGATTTTGTACTGCAAACGCCTGATTTTATACTGCAAATGCCTGACTTTAGCTGACGCAACAATTAGCTAATTTTTTTGGTGGCGGCTTCGATCGACGGTGCGAGTCGCGAACAGATAAGTCTGCTGGCGGGCGATCGAGTTACCGCATCCAGCCGATCGCCTGGTTCATTCCGTGTCAGCACGGAGAAATCAAAAAATGGGGCAACGAGCGGCACTCCGCTTGAACCGGGCAAGTTCTGCCTCGCCAACAACTGCCACAACATCGGCTGTTGTGACAGTTGTCGGCGTCGATCGCCTCCACAAAAACCGCCACAACAACAGGAGCAATGTGAGCAATCGGCACAGTCGAATATCGGGTAAAAATCAAGCGCCTTGATACCTAAGATTCCCCATTCATAAGGGTGCAGTGTTTTTATTTCTGCGCGTAAAAGTCTGGTTTGTGATCACAAAAACATTGCTTGCTACTGAGAGAGAACAGCCAAAAGCAGCCTCAACAAGCAAAAGCACGAACAGCACAAAAAAGCAGCAATTTGACCGAAAAATTCAGGCGTTTGCAGGATATTTTCAGGTATTTGCAGGTAAAGTGCAGCCCCTGCAAATACCTGCACTTGCCTGACTTTATACTGCAAACGCCTGACTTTATACTGCAAATCCCTGATTTTAGCTGACGCAACAATTAGCTAATTTTTTAGCCTTTTTAACAAAATCCGAATTGATTTAATAGTCAAGTTACAGTATTTAAGTTGAATTAAGAATCAAGTTGAGCAAGTGTGAGAAAAGTGGCAACAAAGTAGTCGTTATGTCAGCCTTGACAGTCGCGTAAATTGCTGTTGTCGAGCCCGCGCTTTGCAATCGGCTAAACTGTTGCTATGAAGGCAGGTTAAGAGCAGACCCTAATACGGTGTCTTAAGGGTGAGAGCGTCTGTGATCGGGGTACAGCCGAGATACCTGTAAAATAGGACATGATATTAAGAAACGTAACAAATAAGCCCCTACGTAGCTTTCGAGGAAGCTTGCAAGTACAAAAGCATCCTAAATTAGCTGACTGTTCAACCAAGTTTGAGAGGGCAGAGTATTAGTTATACTCTGCCTTCGTACAGACCCCAAAAACGGAAATCTTTTACTGCCAAGTATTTCAGGCTTTGCTACTTCAAGTCATTTTGTCTTATATTTACAAAACTTTACGTCTTGTCCTATTTTGCGCGTATCTCGGCTGTACCCCTGATCGTTGCAACGCCGGTCAAGGAAATCAAATTTCCCCGCCTATCCATTTATAGAAATAGTAATTTCTTATTCCCTATCGATTTACCGGGGAATCAACCAGGAGCGATCGGGCTGCCCAACAAGCCGATCGCTCCTGGTTTTTCCGTGGTCAGCAAGGGAAAATCAAAGAGCGGCAGACCTAGGAAAACTTTCAGCAATATACGTTTTTATGAGTTTTTATGAGAGCGCCCATCACCTTTTAGCTGCTTAAACTCTTCAAATTGCATCTCGCCAACTATCGCCACAATATCGACCGATGCAAGAAAGGCCCGCGTCGATTGCCTCCGCAAAATCCTCCTCAATAGCTTAAGCTACGGCGCGAGATTGGTAGCCGCTCACCTGTTTGATTCTATGAGCTCCGTTGTGGGCGATCGAGCTGTCGCTCAAGCCGATCGCTCGCTACCCAGGTGTGACGGGGCAATTAATGCCAGTGCTGCTACGAAGTTGTCACAACAACAGGAGCAATGTGAGTAATCGGTACAGTCGAATATCGGGTAAAAATTAAGCCCCTTGACACCTAGAATGCCCCATTCATAAGGGTGCATTATTTTTTATCTGCACGTAAAAGTCAGGTTTTGTACGGACAAAACCATTGCTTGCTACCAAAACTAAACAGCCATAACCAGCCTCAACAAGCAAAGGAATGAACAGCACAAAAAAGCAGCAATTTGACCGATAAATTCAGGCATTTGCAGGATATTTTTGGGTAAATACAGGTAGAGTGCAGCCCCTGCAAATGCCTGTAATCTCACTGATTTTATACTGCAAATACCTGACTTTATACGGCACTTGCCTGACTTTAGCGCTCCACAACAATTAGCTATTTTTTAGCCTTTTTAACAACAAGTGAATTGACTTAATAGTCAAGTTACAGTATGGTAAGTTGAATTAAAAATCAAATTTCACAAGTGTGAGGAAATTGGCAGCGCAGTAGCAGTAGCCGTTATGTCAGCCTTAACAGTGGAGTGAAATATTATTGTCGGGCCCGCGCTTTGCAATCGGCTAAACTGTTATTGTTTGATCGAGCTTGACAACGGCTTCTGCCACTTCCTCTGCATTCAATCCCATTCCCAACAGCCGAGGAATTGCATCAAAAAGTGCTTGTTGGGTTTTAGAGGCTCGTTGTGCACCTGTCAGCAGCAAATTGCCCTCTGTGTCCCACCACCTCAGCCACAGCATCGTTTGGTTTTGATAGCTGCCCTGCCATAGTCCTAACTCTACGCCGATTGGCGCGATCGCATGCAGGGCCGCGCAAGTTCGGAACCCACTGCTGGTAAAACCTATTGTTCAGGTTGTAAACCTCCAGCCTGCCGCTGCCGCTCGCATAGATGCGACCATACCATCTAATGCTACTTTTGACTTAGGCTTCAACCAAGATATCAGGGCGCTTGATGAATGCGCGATCGCACGAGTACCAATACCTGGTTAGCTTCTGAGAAGAGCTTAAAATAATTCTTTGTAGTGGTAATGGGACAGCCACCCCCACCAACTTTAGTTTCTTAGTTTCTTCAGTTGGACAGACAAGCGTGCGATCGCTCTCGTCATCCAGTACAAGCAAGCTCTGGTGAAAAAGGATCTGAAGGAGGCGACGGTCAATCGGAGGCAGGCTGCGATTAAGTCTGAGGCCTCAATATTAATTTATGGGACAGGGGTAAAGACAAGAGCATCGCGTAGGTGTTGCCGACGATCGTTAACCCATCAGAGGATCGCGCTGGTTAATTTGTCGGTGCGATCGGTCAGACAAAATACGTTAGACTCGATCGGCAAACCTGCTGAATGTGGAAGAAACAAGTCATCTAACAGAGGAAGGTAGTCAGTGGATTTTTCATGGGCTAAAGAACAGGTTGAAATTAAGGAAAGCGTAATTCAGTTTGCCAAAAATTTATTGATAGAAAATCTTGTCGAACTAGACCAGCAGGAAGAATTTAACCTAGAGGGCTGGAAAAAATGTGGAAAATGGGGAATTATGGGATTGCCAATCCCCCAGGAATATGGGGGAAAAGAATTAGATCCCCTCACAACTATTTATGCTTTAGAAGGTCTAGGATACGGTTGTAAAGATAACGGCTTGCTTTTCTCAATTGCCGCTCATACATGGGCTTGCGAAATTCCTTTGTTGACATTTGGTACTCCCGAACAAAAACTCAAGTATCTTCCCAAACTTGTAAAAGGCGAATTAATTGGCGCTCATGCAGTAACAGAACCAGAAGCGGGTTCGGATGTTTACAGCCTGCAAACTACTGCCCAAAGGGAGGGAGATAAATATATTTTAAATGGTAGTAAAATGTTTGTAACTAACGGTGCGATCGTGTCAGCCTTGCGGAGCAATATCGCGTCACCGTTGCGGAGCAATATCGCCAACCTAATTCTAGTCTTTGCCACCCTAAACCCAGAACGAGGGAAAAGGGGAATTACCTGTTTTTTAGTAGAAAAAGATTCTCCGGGTTTGATTGTCAAAAGAAAGATATCAAAAATGGGGTTAAGAACGGCACAGATGGCCAGGGGGAACGCATCTTATTGAACACTGTTCATCAGTGGTGAGTATATTTTGAGATAAATTCACCATTATTAGAAG
>NZ_JAUBTG010000041.1:0-7400 GCF_036702395.1 Microcoleus sp. D3_18_C2
TGACCGAGCCCGATGATGGTAATGATGTCTTCCCCAGCGTAACTGTGCTGACTCATGGCTTCAAGCCTCCCTTTAGTGCTCCCTTTTTTGATAACCCTGGAATTCCTTCAGAGTTTTACCAACTGGGCAATAGTATTGCCAATGCAGGTGCTGAGGACAACGGTTTGATGATGAGGTACGACCTCGCTACTGGTTATTGGGTTCCTGTTACCAAATATGGAGCGGTTGCGCCAGATTTCCCAGCAGGTGAGAATCCAGAAGACGACGCCGACTATCTTACCAAGTTGGAGAGTTACATAGCTCCATACCTTGACAACAATCAACCGTTAGTGCTGCTGAATGACTGGTCGAACAATAATGAATCGGCAGCTCCTGATTCAGGTTTTAGCGAAGCAGTGGCAGATGCTTTCTTTACTTCTCTCGTGCAATTAGACCAACTGTTTATCGATGAAAATAGCACCGCAAAACAAGGAGCAATTTTAAACTCACCGCTGCATTTTGTTGGTTTCAGTCGGGGAACAGTTGTTAACAGCGAAATTATTCAGCGTTTGGGGACTCATTTTCCTGAAGCTGGTGGCAAAGAAAACTCTAATATTCGCGACCTTCAGATGACAACTTTAGACCCCCACGATTTCGACCAACCGGGGCTAAATGTGGTGACAGATAATTTCGGCGATTTCCGCGAACCGAAGGTTCAGGTTTGGGAAAATGTCACTTTTGCGGATAATTACTATCAGACAGTACCGGATTTATTAGGAGGTACGGTTTCGCCTGCGGGTCGGGATATTCCGAATCTTCCGTCTACTGAGGATAACAAAACAGCCCCCGGACTTCAGTTTCCGCGAGAAGGTTGGAGGTCAGAAAATCCCGATGCTACTGCTCCGCTGTTAGGAGAACCGGATTTGTCGGTTTTTCTGGGAACTAATAAAGATAACCCAGATTACAATAGCAGTCGTGCTGGGTTTACCAAGGAAACCGATCCTACTGTTGGTATTGCTGGAAGGGGAGCTGTACACGGACGTGTTTTGAGTTGGTACGGGGGGACATCAGATTTGTTTCCAACTAACTTCCCGTTCGATGAAAACTTAGATGCTAATCCTATTTTCCGCCGACGCGGCGATGGGTATCGCGAACCTTTGTTCGATAAGGACTTTTCATTTGGCGATATTGCGAACAATTCTGCTCGGGTTACACCTTGGTATACGCCGGAACACAGTTTTGAACATGGTGTTGATGCTGCTCCTTGGGAGGGAATTGGTACGGGGTGGTTTTATTCGGTTTTGGGCGGCGGTTCGGAGTTGCGGCCCCAAACGAATGTAGAGCGCATACCGGTAGATTTTGACAATACTTATGATGCCAGAATGCGGGGAGATTTTGCGGTTCCTACTTTGTTTAATGGCAATTTTGATGCGGTTTTTAATCCGCAGGGTGGTAATCGGACTATTTTTTCTGATGCGATTCCTGGCTGGTCTTTTCATAATGGCGAAACGTCAGCGAGCGTAACTACAAACAATCTTGTTGATGTAAATCAGCTATCTGCAACACAGGCTCCGGCTTTGCACGCAGAACTGGATAGGATAGGAGTAGATCGAACTCAAGCTAATTATGCTCTGAAGTTAGACTCAGGCAAAAGTATTACCCACAACCGTTTTGTTGTACCTGATTGGGGAAATTTACGCTTTGACCTCCATGTTCCCGAAGCAGAACTGAAACGAGGAAGAAATGTTTTGGTCACTTTGTCAGCAGCAGATGGAAGTCCTTTAGGCGTTTCATCATCCATCAACTTGACGCGAGCAAATCGTACACCAGGTGCTTATTTAGCAGACACCCAAAAGATTGATTATGGAATTGAAGGGTTTGAGACTTTCCAAATAGAGGTACCTGACAATTTGCGCGGTAAAGTAGCAACCCTCAAGTTTGAAGTAGTTGGTGGCGGTACTGTTTACTTAGATAATGTATTTTTCAAAAGTCAACATCTACTGTTTGGAAATCCCTCAGATGCAAGGAACACAACTGACCTTGACGTTGCAGATAGCAATAACTATTTGCTAGAGAAAGCACAGTTTGCCACTGCTTATGATGACAGCAGTAAAACTCCTAAATGGGTAAGTTGGCAAATGAATCGAAAGTGGCTGGGTGAAACTCCTCGCTCAAAAATAGACTTTATTGAAGATAAAAGTATTCCTGAAAGCTGGGGTCGGATCGTAGATAAAGACTACCGTGGCAGTGATTACTCAAAGGGGCATATGCTACCTTCGTCTCACCGCACCAATAGCGAAAAAGACAACATAGCCACTTTTCTGTTGACAAATGTAGTTCCACAGCATTATGATAATAACAATGATTTCCGAGGAGAAATCCCTGATAGTCCAGCATGGACAAGTTTCGACGGTTTTCTTAAACAGATTACTGAGACCGATCCAATTACTGAAACCCCAAAAGAGCTTTATGTTGTTGCTGGGGGTTATGGCAGCAATCTGAATCCGCAGCGTTTCAGTCATAACTCGAAGCCTAGCACATTAACAAACCCCCAAATTCTTACTAACAAAGGAATCAATATTCCTGGTTGGACTTGGAAGGTTGTACTGGATTTAGAGCAACCAGGACTGACTCCTGCTAATGTCACAATTGCTAACGCTGGAACTTATGGCATTTTGACACCCAACGAAGTTGAGCCAGATCATGTACCAACTAATCCAAATGGCACAGTGGGTAATAATGGAGATTTTCCGGTACCAGTTCCTCACCCTTTCAATAGTTTATTAGGGTTGAGTCTTCCAGACATACAAAACAAAGCTGCTTGGAGAAATTGGCAAACATGGAAGCTGACTGTTAACCAAGTTGAGGAATTGACTGGACTTGACTTTTTCTCAAATATTCCCGACGAGATTGAGGAAATAATCGAATCATAAGGCTGATGGTCTAGACATCAAACAAAGTAGCCTGGAAAGCTGACTTGGCTTACCAGGCTCTTGACTTTTAATGAAATTGAACTATATATAGCGAACCTAAATGATTTGTGCAAAGCAAAATATTTGAAAATGCTATCCAGCCAGCATTACTATTACACACTCTTACATAAATGATTTAGGTTACTCATAATTTTCATCTTCATTATTAATAGTTCCATCTGGCATGATGGTATCACTAAAAATCAAACGCCCCTTTGGACTGACTTGAAATGTTGCCCCCATCAAGTTGGCTCTGGTCAGGTTGGTACAATTCAATAGCGTACAAAACAAGCTGGCTTCTCTCAAGTCAACATCAATTAGGTCGCCTAAGAGTTGAGCGTAATCTAGGATAGCATCCCTCAAATTGGCACCAGTCAATATAGTCAGCGATAGGGTAGCAAACTCTAGGTTAGCACTGCTCAAGTTAGCACCGCTGAGATTAACATAACTCAAATCGGCTCTAGTCAAGTTAGCACCGCTGAGATTGATACCACTCAACTCATTCTGACCTGGTTGGAGGTCTTCGATGTATGTCACGTTAGCAACGTTTAAGTCAGCATGACTTAAATCAACTCCTGAGAAATCCCTTTCTCCCGCAGCGTATCGCCTATATAGTTCTTCAACGTCCATGTTGGATGTCCTGAATCTATTTACACTATCAATAATACTGCATTCACTAAATAGCGATCGCGCCTCTTTTTATATTAAATCAATTCCCCACCCTATTAAGGATAGAATCGAAGCAATGTTCAAGTTAACACCACTTAAATCAACCCTAGAGTAATCCCTTTATTCAGCAGTATATTGAGATTTAGGAGAAGACGACCTATGAAAGGATCGCTATTTACTGAAATGAGTGCCTCAGAATTGCTCGAACGTTATGCTGCTCTTGAGCGAAACTTTGCTGGGATTCGTGTTAGTGCGTTCATATATTTGGAAGGAGCAATCTTGAGCGATGCCAATTTTTCCGGGGCTGTTCTGCAGGGTTCGATGATTGGAACTGACTTCTCTCGAACTTACCTGATTGGAGCCGAATTGGCTGAAGTGTCTCTGGAGAACGCCATCCTGCAACATACCCGCTTGGATGGAGCTACCCTCGCTCAATCGATCCTCAGTGGAGCTGACTTGACTCATGCTTGTTTGGTACGTGCCGAGTTGGATGAAACCCTGGTGGAGAAGACCAACTTCTATCGCTCTAATTTGTTCGGTGCTTCCGGTGTAGACATCGAATACTGGCTGGAACAAGAATGTATTTTCTGCCACACTATTATGCCCGATGGCAGTGAGAGGAATGATGGGTGCCAACGTCTAGGTATTTGTGTGTATTAATTCACTTGGAGCCGCTGTAACAGCGGCTCGTGAACTTTCTTTATATTATTAAATCAAACAACGTAGGCGGGAAAACTTGCTAGGCCTACCAGGCTCTTGACTTTTAATAAAATTGAACTAATCTTCATCTTCATTAATACTGCATTTACTAAAGAGCAATATTAGCCGATCGCCCTTTTACCGCCTTTTACCCCTTTGAAGACTTACAACGAAGAAAACCTGGGACGACTGGCAGCGGAGTCAACATTACGATCGCTCGTAACTCAACTCTTAAATTCTGGAATGAGTCGGGAACAGGTAGCGCAAATGATGAATTTATCAACCGTGGAAGTGAGACGATTGGTAGGGGAAAACTTTTGTTCGATCGCACTTTTCCAAGATATCAAGAATAGTGCGATCGAATTATTGGACAAAATGAGAACAGTCAACAGTCAACAGTTAACAATTAACGAATGACTAGAGAGGCTTATTAGTAGGTTTAAAACCCTGCTTTTGAAAATAGGTTCGGAATACCTCTTGAGCAATTGGTGCCGCCGATACAGAACCAAATCCGCCGCCTTCAACTATAACTGCGATCGCAACTTCCGGTTTGTCAGCGGGAGCAAAACCCACAAACATAGAATTGTCAGGATGACCGGGCATTTCCACCGTCCCAGTCTTACCAGCACTTAAAGGAATAGTACCATCATTCATGCGTTTGCCAGTACCTTTTTTCACCACGTCAATCAATCCCTCGCGAACAACATTCAAAGTGGCAGGCTTAATACCTGTGGGAACTTTTTTGGTAATAGGAGTGTTAGTTTGAGAAGCCAATAAATGCGGCTGAACTCGATAACCGCCATTAGCAACAGTTGACACCATCACAGCCAATTCTAAGGGAGTACAAAGTACCAAACCTTGACCGATCGACATTGTTACCGTATCCCCAACATACCAATCTTCCCCATACATTTTCTGTTTCTCTGCTGGTACCGGAACTTGACCGTGATTGGCGGATTCCAACCCCAAAAGGTCTAAATTAATAGTACCGCCAATGCCCATTTTTTTAGCTGCTTTCGCCATTTCTTCGGGGCCGGCAGCCATACCTACTTGATAGAAAAACGTATTGCTGCTGTAGGCTAAAGCGTCGCGGAAACCGATAACGCCGTAACCGCCGCTGTGTTCGTTAAAAGAAATTCCGCCGATCGTAATTGAAGAAGAAGTGGCCACAGTCGAGTCAGGAGAAAACTTGCCCGACTCCATCCCCGCTATAGCAGTGACAATTTTAAAAGTGCTACCGACTGGATAACCTTGAACGGCTCGATTTAAAAACGGTTTTTCTGGCCCTTGCAGCCGCTCCCATTCTGTTTGAGTCACCTTGCGGGTGAAAATATTGGGGTCAAATGTCGGCCAACTAGCCATTGTTAAAAGAGCTCCGGTTTTTACGTCGATCGCCACAACTGCACCCAGGCGATCGCCCAAAGCTTTTTCTGCAGTTTTCTGCATATCTAAATCTAAAGTTAGCTGCACCGGTTTGCCGGGAATAGGGTCTTTTACACCTAAATCTTGGATTTCCTCGCCCTTAGCATTCACCTCGATTAAACGGTTTCCCCAAACGCCCTCTAAAGTTGAATTGGCTAATTTTTCAACTCCCATTTGACCCACGAGCATCCCCATCGGATATGCAGGATTAGCTTTTAATTGCTCTAAACTAGCTTCGCCGACGTACCCCAAAAGGTGAGCTGCTAATTGCTGGTGGGGATTGTCTCGGCTCGATTCTACGCGAATTTCAACTCCCCGCAAACTATTAGCTTGTTCTCCCAAAGCGACGAAAGTACCGACATCAATATCCTTACTAATTCGCACTGGCAGGGCCGATCTGTAGCCAGCGGCATCGATTTTTTTGACAATTTCGGCCGCGGGAAGTTTGACGATCGGGCCCAGTGTAGCGGCGATCTCTTGCCACTCCTTGGCCGATCGCTCTTTTGGCCACACATAGACCGATCGAGATACGCGGCTGGCCGCAAAAATTTTGCCGTTGCGGTCTAAAATTTGACCGCGAGTCGCTGGGACTGAAACAGGGCGAATACGGTTATTTTCCGCCCGCTGTCGGTTGTAGGCTCCCTGTATCAGTTGCAATTCGGCTAGACGAAATATTGGTAGCGCCATCAAGGTAGTGACGATCAGCATAAAAATCATAACTTGGAGCGATCGGCTGCGTTGCCGTGAAGCATTGTCCAAGCCATTTTTGTCGAATCGGACTTTAGAGTTAAAAGAAAAATCGCCAGCCATATTAATTAATCTGCTCTTTTTATTCAACTAACAGGTTGATACGGTTCCCATCCGGATTATTTTGCCTATGATACAGCGATTATAACTTCTCACTCTTTAGTGACAGACATAAATTCGGCCCGTTGGTAGACGAATCAGCCGGATTGCTTGATTAAGGTATATAAGATGTATGTTAAATATCAAGTTTTTTTGACAATTCAACTGTTAAGGAGGTACGAGCGCTGTGGAACCGATCGATTTTTTGATTGCTTGGCTGGTGACGGGTAGCAGCTTGCTACTGATTTCTCAACTGCCGATCGGCGTAGAAATTGACAGCACACCGAAAGCAGTAATTTCCGCTGCAGTTTTGGGAATGTTGAATGTTTTAATTTTGCCAATTCTGAAAGCAGTTTTTTTCGTGCCGAACCTACTGACGTTGGGGTTGCTTTCCGGCGCGTTTGCTTTTGTAATGAACGTGATTGTTTTTGCCTCGGCTGCGAAGCTAGTTGAAGGATTTAGTTTGCGGATGGGCCTTTGGAGCGCGGTACTGGGGGCGATCGCCTTGGCTGTAGTTAGCAGCTTTATCAACGGCGCACTAATTTAGCAACTTCCCCGGATAAAGGGCGATAGAAATCGCCCGATATTTCCCACCCTTAGCTGGCGCGTTTCGTGTGCCTACAACCGATTTCTATCGCCGAATATTTCTTCTCCCTTCTTCCTTCAATCCGTTACATCCGTTACATCCGTTACATCCGTTAAACAATCCGTTGCCGAACTTCCTTCAATCCGTTACATCCGTTACATCCGTTACATCCGTTAAACAATCCGTTGCCGAACTTCCTTCAATCCGTTACATCCGTTACATCCGTT
>NZ_JAUBTG010000041.1:7500-56662 GCF_036702395.1 Microcoleus sp. D3_18_C2
ATCCGTTACATCCGTTACATCCGTTAAACAATCCGTTGCCGAACTTCCTTCAATCCGTTACATCCGTTACATCCGTTAAACAATCCGTTGCCGAACTTACTTCCCCATCAGCGACTTATAGGCTGTCACCTTAAGATCGATCCCAGTAATATCTGCCCCGACAACAACAGCCACCGCTCCTAAATCCAAGGCTTTTTTAGCCATTTCCGGCCCCGATATCCCGCCTTCGCAGATAACGGGAACCTTAAGCTTTTCTACCATTTCCGCAACCAAATCAAATCCCGGCGGCGAAAATTTTTCCGTCTGGGAAGTATAGCCAAAAAGAGTAGTTGCTACAGTATCTGCACCAGCTTCGGTTGCCGCGATCGCAGCTTCTATTGTATCTACATCCGCCATCACTAATTTGCCCAATTCACTGTGAATTCGCGCGATTAACGTCTTTAAATCTTCGCCGGGAGGACGGTTTCTCTCAGTAGCGTCAACGGCGATAATATCGGCTCCAGAAGCAGCGATCGCCCGCGCGTCTTCAAACCGAGGAGTAATGTAAATCTCGCATCCCGGCAATTGCTGCTTCCAAATCCCAATTATGGGAGCGGATATCTGTTTACGCACCGCCCCAATGTGAGCCGGAGTGTCAATCCGCACCCCCGATGCACCTCGATTGATAGCGGTTCGCGCCATTGCCGCAATTACGATCGGATCGTGCAGCGGCGAATCAGCAGGTGCTTGACAAGAAACAATTAATCCTGTAGGAATTTGACAATTAATCATGGGGAATTGCGGATGGGGAATGGGTAATTGGGAATTACAAATTATACCAGTTCAAAAAAAGAATGTAACTGTAGACCATATCCCAACCCATATCCAATGAGTCAATCGATTTTAGATTTTAGATTTTAGATTTTAGATTGAGCCCACGGATAAATGCTCTTTCTTGAGGATTTTCTATTTTCGATTTTGGATTGATTCCAGGGATAAATCACGTGGCGGGTACCACATGAAGAAATTCGTGGTCATTCCCCAATCTAAAATCTAAAATCTAAAATCTAAAATTGTATTACCCATTACCAATCCCAGCCATTAAAGAAATAATTTTGTCCAGCAATTGCTCGGGATGAATCGGTTTAGCCAAACAATCGTTAGCTCCCGCCGTCACAAAAGATATCTGATCGGGCGGAATTTCATTAGCGCTTAAAGCCAGAATCTTGATATTTTCAGTAGCGGGTTTTTCGCGCAGTTGGTGAATTATTTCGCAGCCATTCATACCGGGCAAACGCATATCGACAATCACAGCATTCGGCTGCAAAAGTTCAATTTGTTCCACCGCCGCTGAACCTTCAATCATCCACACCACTTGCAGTCCTGCTGCTGTCAGGATATCGCAAATCAACATAGCAGTTTCTTCATCTTCTTCCACGAGTACGAGACTGCCCCGCGAGGAATAATGCAGCGGTAAAGATGAATTAGATTTTTCATAGGTTAATTTTGTGGATTCATCTTTGGTTAGAGTTTGGATGGGTATAAAAACGGTAAAAGTAGAGCCGACATCAACTGTAGAGTTAACTTCGATCGCACCGCCGTGAAGCTCTACTAACTGTTTAGTTAAGGCCAATCCCAGACCGGTGCCGCCGTATTCGCGGCGGTAGGGGGAATCCAACTGCTGGAATTTTTGAAACAACAGCGATCGCTGATCTTCGGGAATTCCAATGCCGGTATCTTTGATTTGAAAAACAGCGGTGCTGCCTGCAGGTGCAGTACCGGGATGCCGCACTGCCGACGTTCGATTTTTATCTTCTGTCACCCAAACTCGCAGGATGACTCGCCCGCCTTTGGGAGTAAATTTAATCGCATTTCCTAAAAGATTGAAGAGAATTTGTCTCACGCGGCGCGGGTCAGCGATGAAGCGATCGCACTCTTGTTTTATCCGCTGTTCTTGCAGCAGTTCCACGCCTTTAGCCGCAGCTTTTTCTTTGAGGGCGTGCAGGCTCTGAGAAGCTAATTTAGAAAGTGAAAATTCACTAATTTTTAATACTGCTTTTCCCGCTTCTACTTGCGATAAATCTAAAATATCGTTAATTAATTCTAATAAGTGGTCGCCACTGTCTCGGATAGTTTGCAGGTACTGCCGCTGCTTTTGCACTGGCACTTCTTTACTGCCAACTTTGCCGTAAGACCACCGCAGCAGCGTGTCAGAAATGCCGATGACGCAAGTCAGAGGAGTCCGCAATTCGTGGCTCATAGCTGCCAAAAATTCGCTCTTGGCGAGGCTGGCAGACTGGGCTGCAACCAGTGCATCGCGCAGTTCTCGCGTGCGCTCTATTACGCGCTGTTCTGAGGTGCGCTTTTGCTGCTGGACTTGTGCATAAAGTTCGGCTTGGTAAATCGCGATCGCCAAATGTTCTGCTATTTGTCGCAAAAATGTTTTTTTGCTTTCTTCCCACTCGCGAAAAGTACACTGGTGGGCAATTAGCAGCCCCCACAAGTCGTCTTGAACTACGATCGGCACTAGCAACTTTGCCCGCACCTTCGCCCGCCGCATCAACTCTAAAAAACAAGGCTGCGAAGAGTAACTTGTTTCCACATCCGCGACGCACAAAGCCAAACCTTTGCGATATTTTTCTCGGTCAATGACTCCATTGGTAAAACACTGCGCGTCTTCACTAAAATTTAGTACAGACGAGATACCATCATTGGCTAAAGCTTCGTAGGTAACGCGACCTAAATACAAGTAAGACCCGGAAGTTTCTGGGATTTCGCCACACCCAGAAACTGCCGCAGGATTTTCTTTAGCTAACTCGACCTTGTGCGGCGCTGGCACTTTTTCAAATTGATAAATTAACAGGCGATCGACATCCAAAAACTCTCGCACTTGCTCGACTGCTTTTGACAAAATTACAGGCAATTCCAAACTCTGGCGGATTTGAGTTGTCACCTGATTCAAAAGTCGCTCTTGTTCAAGCTGTTGCTGCAAAGCATCTTCTACTGGCTGACAAAATGAAATGCAGGGACTGGCAATTTGTAATTGATTGACGGCTTCGGCAATCTGGCTTTGTAGCGTTTCTGGATCTATAATTTTGGGCGCTGATTTTCCCTCTATTTCTGTTTGGCTGTGTAGGGGCAGGCGATTATTTTGGCTGGCCTTAGCAGCGAGAATATCCAGCAAATTTAGGGTGAATTCGCTTTGCAGAACGGCCGAGTTGGGCTGTATATTTTTAATTGCTTGTTTGAGGGCGCGAATGTCAATTTTCCACGGGGGTGCGGGCTTTATTTCTGCGAGTTTGTCTGCGATGGGAGACAGGAAATTGGCGATCGCCCCAGGGTCGAAAGTCAACTGCACATTCAATTGCGAATAGAGATTTTTTTCGCTGTGTTTGCGTCCGTTTGTTGCGAGCTCATCTAATACCTTGCCCTGCAGCAGCGCGCTAAAATGCTCTGATACTACTGCTGCAAACCTTTCCGACGAATTTTCCAGATTTTGAGAATCAGCGATCGCATCGTCGGTGAGCCAAATCGCCCCTGGGATTTCAGCCATTTGCTGTAACAACTGGTAAGCAGCCTCAAAGGTTGCTAGCGGCAAAGTCCGATTTAAGGTTTTTGGTTTCAATCTAGATATTTTCCCGGTTGTTTTAAAGAACAAAATATGAATGCCCCTGTTGTGAGGACGGAACCCGTGGGACAACTGGCGTGGCCGATCCAACAGACTTGAGATGACAATAGTCAGACACTAGGTAATAGAAGGCCCCAGGGTCAGAGAGTTAATTTTTCCCTATAGTTGTCCTTTTTCTTCTGGGCGAGTAACCCCCACTTCAGCGTTTTACGAGCGCGAAAGCGGTAGGAGGAAACAGGGGGAAGGGATAGGGCTGTATAATCGATCGCTTCTGGTTGTGTTTGTGAACCGGGTTGTTGATGGAAACTAAGCAATTCCACTCCCATTGCTGGGGTGAAGTTAGCACGCGCCTTTGTTTTCTGAGCTGATTCGCCTAATGGCACGTCCTTAACCCAAATAAAAATGTTTAACCCTTAACGACAGAACAGGGGACTAGCTACGCATCCGCTTGGTGTCATTACTCACAAAACCTAGACATCAAAGGTCTCAGGCTGGTCAACTGAAAATGAAGTTTTAGGCCCCAAGCCCAGTCACTTCCGTGCTGGGTCGTTGACTACTTTCAACAATCTTATTCCAGTATTGTAAAACTTCGTTGAGTTTATAAGCCATTATAAACAAGAATGGTATCATATCGCTATGAGTGTTGAACAAGAAATACGCACAGCCCAAAGAAGGGAAGTCTCAAATGCAGCTAACAGAGAGGCACATCATTAAATCCACGGAACACCGTTTCGCCCAAATAGACGAACTAGCTTTCAAGTCCAAAAACCTCTACAATGCCGCCAATTACGTCATTTGTCAGAGCTTTATTTATGGATGGGGTTATGTCAGTTATAACGAAATGAACCGATTGATGAAGTCTCATGAAGCCTACAAGGCTTTGCCTGCTAAAGTAAGTCAGCAAATCTTGATGGTGCTAGACAATAATTGGAAATCGTTTTTTGAAGCCGTTAAAGCTTACAAAGCTGATTCTTCAAAATTCACGGGTCGTCCAAAACTGCCAAAGTACAAAGATAAGACTAAAGGGCGAAACCTTCTCGTCTACACGATTCAAGCAATTAGCAGCAAACAGTTGAAGAAAGGAATCATTAAACTTTCCGGCACTGAACTTTCAATTAAAACCCAACTCAATCCCAACCAGATTTGTCAAGTTAGACTGGTTCCGAAATGTGATTCCTATGTAATTGAGGTGATTTATGATGAAGCGGAGTCCACCCTTGGCAATGCCAACTCTGTAGCTAGTATTGATTTGGGACTGGATAATTTAGTGGCGTTAACTTCAAATCAACCGGGATTTATCCCTTTGTTGATTAACGGGCGACCATTGAAATCGATCAACCAGTTCTACAACAAGCGGAAAGCACGATTGCAATCCCACTTAAAAGGGAATCGCAAAACTTCACCCCGCATGAGCGCGCTTAACTCGCTGTCGCCATCAAAAAGTTGATAATTACTTACATCATGCTAGCCGTCTAATTATTAACCTTTTGCTCACCAAGCAGATTGGGACGCTAGTAATTGGCAAGAACGCGCAGTGGAAAACAGAAATCGAGTTAGGGAAGCAAACCAATCAAAACTTTGTTAGTATTCCTCACTCTCGATTAATTGAAATGTTGGAGTACAAAGCTCGGTTGGCGGGAATCACAGTAATTGTGCAGGAAGAATCCTACACATCCCGATCCAGTTTTTTAGGTTTAGACCCAATTCCTGTTTATGGAAAAACAGAAAAAGAGCCTGTGTTTACTGGTAAACGGATTAAGCGGGGTTTGTACAAAACGTCGAGTGGTCAGCTAATTAATTCCGATGTGAATGCAGCGTACAATATCCTCAGAAAAGCAATCCCAAATGCCTTTAGCAATGGGATAGGGAGCTGCGTAGTTCAGCCGAGGCGGGTCGATCCGCTCAAAGCAAAAGTGAAAGGGGAGGGACTTAACGCCCCCCATGTCTATAAATGACTATACTTTTGCCAGCTATAATATTAATATATAATTTGTTAACTTGTACTTAACACTATCCGGGTAAATGAGCAATCCAACTCAACTCACCCCCGATTTCACGATCGGACATCTGCCGTGTCACGACTTCCAAGTGAGCGCTGCAACTCTAGGACAGGTAGTGGCTGAAAGATTTGAGCAAGAACCCGACCTGCCGGGAGTCATTATTACTCATGAATCACAGGTATTGGGCATGATTTCTCGCGTCAAATTTCGAGAGCAAATGAGTTTTCCCGATCGCGTAGAACTTTACGGGTCACACCCGATTCGAGCCTTGTTAGATTTTATTAGAATTCCGCCTTTGCTGCTTTCGGAAAACTGGAAAATTGACGATGCTGTCCAAGCGTCTTTCAACAGGCATAGAGACTTGATTTATGAACCGATAATTGTGGTAATGGAAGACCAGAGCCACCGCCTTTTGAACATTCATACTCTGGTGATTGCCCAGTCAAAGATTTTAGCACAAACCAACAAAGCTATTCAAAAATACAGACTAGAAAGACACAAGTATTTGGCGCTGATTCAACAAGAAAGAGCGAAAGTTCATGAATGTAATGAACTTTTAAAAAGCTACCAACGTCAAGCAGAAAAATCCCAGGTCAATCCGAATTCCCATCAAGCGGCGCTGGTCAAACAAGCTGAAGAAATTGCTCAAATGAATCAGCGATTTGTGAGGATTGCAAAACTGATTTCTTCGGAAGGTCGCCAAGCATTTCAAGCTACTTTTCAAGGTGCTAATTCTATTTGCAACAATACAGATAAAATTTTGGGCGTGGGCAAAGCCATAGCTAATGATTTAGAAACGGTTAACCGCACTTCCCGAACCATCCGGGAGGCGATCGAACAAGTCAGGCATTTAGCAGTACAGGTGGCTGTAGTTACCAATCAAATGGGAAGTCAGCCCAGCGGCCTGAGTAAAGTGAGTCTAGAAATTGGCAGACTGGCAAGTAAAACTTTTGAATTGGGGACTCAAATGGAGCAAATTGCCAGCCGATTTAAACTTCGAGTTCACGAACTCACGGAGGCAGCAAGAGCGGGTGCTAATGTGGCTAAATCCGTGACTATCAAGATCGATCGCGCCGAAATGGCTCTGTTAGAGTTGGAAGAATTAATAGCGGAAAAAAACTTCAATTCATTGACGGCTATCCAAGAACCTTTGGGAGTCATAAAAAGTGTTACCGCTGATTCTTTAGTTCGAGAAATAGAACACACAGAAGTGGCGGCTTCCGAGTTGGAAGATTTAGTTAAAAATCAAGATTCCTCGCAATATTTGATTCAAAAGATTCAGCAGGCGTTGAAGTCCAAAAAGCCCTAAAATCTCAGCCGCAATCTAATGAAATATTTGTAGAGGAAAATAAATAAAAAAAAATAATTTACAATCATTCTATTTCAAGAATACCATAGCAGTTCTCAAGCGTGGTGAGGTATGCCCAATGCCCAATGCCTTAGATCCGAGAGTACCTCATGTTACTGAGAAAGGCTATATTTGTTATACTGAAGGTGAGGAATTTTCAAATTCAGTTGTAAAAAGGCTATTTAATTAGCCCCAAAAACCTCTAAAAAATTCCAAGAATAGTTGGAAGGACAGGTGACGTTTATGAAAATCCTGCTGGTAGAAGATGACACAGTTACAGTCAGTTTGCTGACTCAAGCGCTGAACTCTCACAATTACAATGTGAATGCGGCAGCAGACGGTGAAACAGCGTTGCATTTGGTGCAGGCATACGATTACGACCTGATTGTTTTGGATGTGCTGATTCCTAAACTCGATGGCATTAGTTTGTGTCGAAAATTGCGATCGTCCGGCTGCCAAATGCCGATATTACTGCTGACAGCGCTAGATAGCAGCAACGATCGAGTCCAAGGTTTAGAGGCCGGTGCAGACGATTATGTGGTCAAACCCTTTAATCTCGAAGAATTAATCGCTCGCATTCGGGCTTTGCTGCGCCGGGGTAAGGCAACTTTGTCAAGTACAAATTTGACATGGGAAAAACTGCAAGTCAACCCGGACACTACGGAAGTAACTTATGCCGAAAAAGTGCTGCACTTGACTCCTAAAGAGTACAATTTGCTGGAACTTTTCCTGAGAAATCCCCGGCGCATTTTCAGTCGCAGCGCCATCCTCGATCGCATTTGGTCGGCCGGCGAATTTCCTCAAGAAGAAGCCGTTACTGCTCACATCAAGGGGCTGCGGCAGAAGCTGAAAGCAGCCGGGATGACTGTAGATTTAGTGGAAACAGTGTACGGATTGGGCTATCGGCTCAAAAGTCTGCCGGAGGAGATTGAGAGCCAACAAGTTGGACAGGAAACGGCAGAAACTGCTAAAACTCAAGAGACTTTATCTACTGAATCCAGCGGGTCGAGCCAGGAATTAAACAAAGACGAGCGCCGTCTCAAAGTCTTGAATGCGATTGCCCAAATGCGCGGAAATTTAAAAGCTAATTTTATAGAAAAGGTGGCGATATTCGATCGCGCGATCGATCAACTCAAAAGCGGAAGCTTGGAGGGCGAAGTGCGCGAGGAAGCCCAGGCCCAAGCTCACAAATTAGTCGGTTCTTTGGGAACGTTAGGGCTGCCGAAAGGTTCGGAAGTTGCGCGCCAGATAGAACATTTGTTCAAGGCTCAAAACATCTTGAAACCGGGGACAGCCCAGCAAATTGAGGAATTTCTGCATCAGCTCAAACAGATATTCGATCGCCCTTCGGCCGAACCAGAAGGCGATTTGGTTCCTGCGGTTTCCCAAAAGCGCCGAATGCTGATTGTTGATGATGATACTTTTGGGAGCGATCAACTGCAAACAGTAGCATCCGGTTCCGGCTTCCAGATAGAAGTCGCCAACTCTCCGCAATTGGCAAGAAATGCGATTTCTCAACAGCCTCCCGACGCGATTTTGC
The DNA here is from genome assembly GCF_036702395.1 of Microcoleus sp. D3_18_C2. Taxonomy (NCBI): domain Bacteria; kingdom Bacillati; phylum Cyanobacteriota; class Cyanophyceae; order Oscillatoriales; family Microcoleaceae; genus Microcoleus; species Microcoleus sp. D3_18_C2. The sequence continues at coordinate 15,996 of NZ_JAUBTG010000041.1, forward strand.
TGGATTTGACATTTTCCAGATCTCAGGAAAACGGACTTTCTCTCCTAGCCGAACTCCGCAGTGAAAAACCCGAAATTCCGGTGATGGTTTTTAGCGAGCACAATCAATTGAGCGATCGAATAGAAGTTGCTCGTTTGGGAGCTTCGGGCTTTTTACACAAATCTATCCCCCCAGCAGATATACTCAAAGCAGTCGCCCAACTACTCGACCAGACTGGCCCTGCTGAAGCTAAAGTTATGGTGGTAGACGATGACGTGCATCTATTGGCTGCACTGCAAGTGATTCTCCAACCTTGGGGATTTCAAGTAACAACATTGGACGATCCCGAAAAGTTCTGGGAGGTACTCGAAACGACTTGTCCGGATTTGCTAATTTTAGATGTGGAGATGCCCGGTTACAGCGGTATCGAGCTGTGTTTGGCAGTTCGCAACGATTTGCGCTGGAGCAAGCTCCCCGTGCTATTTTTGACAGCTCATTCCGAGTCGGAAACCGTGCGCCAAATGTTTGTCGCAGGTGCTGACGACTACGTTAACAAGCCGATCGTGAAACCGGAATTAATTGCTCGCCTCCTGAATCGTTTGGAGCGGACTCAACTGAGAAACAGACTGGCTCAGGCACAGCGCTAATCCCATTTTAGATTTAAAAAATTAAAGAATTGAAGAACTGGGAATGGCTGATGAGATATGGGTTTCGAGCACGTACCTACAGTTGTATTCTTTTTTTTAAATGGGATAACTAGGAGCAAATATGCAGTGCGTGTCCGAAACAAATCAGGAAGCCTTAGCCAAGACTGGGGATTGTTAGATTGTGTAATTCCGACGGGGTGCGGTTGATTGATGCTTACCCGCCGATCGAGAACACAGGCTAATTTAGAGAAATATTAATCAGATGAAAGCGATGGTATTGCCCTCAGACACAGGCACTCTCAATAACAGCGACTGCGAACTAATTTACGCCCCAGGTTCGATTCAACCTCACGGCATCCTTTTGGTGCTGGAATCTCCGGCGTTAAAAATTTTGCAAGTTAGCAACAATACTTTTGAGGCGATGGGCCTTTACCCCGAACAACTTTTGGATAAATTTTTAGAGGAATTTGTCGAGACTGAGGAAATTGAGGCTATTGAAAAAGCTTTATTTGAAAAAGACCAACGTAATGGTATCAGATTATCATTCAAAAGTCAAGACCGCCAGTCTTTTTTTGAGGGGACGCTACATCTATCAAATTCAGCATTAATTGTTGAACTAGAGTCGGTTGTTTCTCCAAAAACGAGCGATTGTTTCAATTGTTATAATTTAGTCCAAGAGCCGATAGACAAAATCCACAAAACACCAAACCTGCAAGTGCTGTGTCAGACAGCAGTTGCAGAAGTGCGGAGGATAATCGGTTTCGATCGAGCGATCGTCTATCAATTTGATGCCACCGGGGCGGGGGAAGTTGTCGCCGAAGACAAAGTAGAAAGTTTGGCTCCTTTATTGGGACTGCACTATCCGGCTACCGATATTCCCGCCCAAGCAAGAAACCTCTTCAACATGAATTTAATTCGGTTTATTCCCGATATTAACTGTCAGCCTGTAGAACTAATTCCTCACTGCAATCCGCTGACGGGTAGCCCTTTAGATATGGGCTGCTCTTTGTTGAGAACAGTTTCGCCTTGCCACGTTCAATATCTCAAAAATATGAACGTTGCCGCTAGCATGACCCTGACATTAATCAAAAATAAAAAACTCTGGGGATTGATTGCCTGTCACCATCCAACACGAAAGTATGTCAACTACGAAACAAGAACTGCTTGCGAACTACTAGCGAAGTTTGTGAATTTAGAACTCAGCTATAAACAAGATAGCGAAGACCGGGAATATGCTATTTATTTAAAAGCACTTTGTCAAAAATTTATCACGGAAATTTCTCAAAAAAACTGCTTTGTAGAAGGTTTACTAACCTACCGAGATGAATTGCTTGCCTTAGTGGGTGCTACCGGTGGAGTTGTGTGTGCCAATGAAAATTTAACAACCATCGGGCAAACCCCGGAATTGGTAGAAATCGAAAACTTAATTGCTTGGATAAAAACTCAAATAAATAATGACGTTTTTTATACAGATTCTCTCTCAAAACTGTATCCGCCCGCCGAGAATTTTCAAGAATTTGCTAGCGGTTTACTGGTGCTTGCCATGTCCGAAATGCAAAATTATTACATTTTGTGGTTCCGTCCAGAAGCACTTCAAACTGTCAACTGGGCAGGTACACCAGAGGGAAAAATTGAATTTAAACCGGATGGCACCCGATTAATTTCTCCTCGCATTTCCTTTGAGTTGTGGCAAGAAAATGTGAGGTCAAAATCTTTGCCTTGGCAGCAGTGCGAAGTCGAAATAGCCAGAGAACTTCGAGTTGCTATTACTAGCATTGAGCTGCGGAAAATCAATCAGCAGCTTAGCTTAGCTTTGTCGGCTACCAAAATTGGATTTTGGGACTGGGACGTGCAGAAAAATCACATAGTTTGGTCGAGGGAACACGAAGAGTTGTTTGGGTTGCCCCCAGGGACTTTTGCCGGAACTTATCAAAGTTTTGCAGCTTGCGTTCACCCAGAAGATTTTAAAAATATGGAGAATGCTATCAATCAGGCGATCGCCCAGCGAGGAGATTACTGTCACGAAAAGCGCGTGGTTTGGCCCGACGGCAGCATTCACTGGATGGAGGGAAAAGGTAAGTTTTTTTACAACGAAGCCGGCGATCCAGTGCGGATGGTGGGGACTGTTAGAGAAATTACCGATCGCAAAGCTAGAGAATTGCAGTTGCGCCTGTTGGAATCAGCAGTCACCACCACTAACGACGCCGTGTTAATTACCGAAGCTGAACCGATTGAGGAACCGGGGCCGCGAATTATTTATGTCAACCCAGCTTTCACGCGAATGACCGGCTATACACTAGAAGAAGTTGTGGGCAAAACGCCACGCATCTTCCAAGGTGAAAAAACTGATCGCGCCAGTCTCCATCGAGTTCGGACAGCTTTGAAAACCTGGCAGCCGGTGCGGGTTGACTCGATCAATTACCGCAAAGACGGGACGGAATTTTGGGTAGAAATGAGCATTGTCCCCATAGCGGACGAAAATGGTGAGTTTACCCACTGGGTATCAGTCCACCGCGATATTAGCGATCGCAAACTTGCTGAAGCTACCCTCCAACAGCTCAACGAACGGTTAGAAATGCGAGTTTTGCAGCGAACCAGAGAACTAGAAAGCTCTCAAGCAGAACTCCGGGAAAGCGAAGCTTTATTTCGCTCTCTGAGCGAGAGTTCCCCCGTGGGCATTTTCAAAATCGATACTGAGGGGAAATGTACCTATACAAATCCTCGCTGTCAAGCAATTGGTGGCTTCACATCGGCAGCGGCTTTAGGAAACGGCTGGATGCGGTTTGTTCACCGCGAAGACCTCAAACTAATTCTGTCTAAGTGGTCTCAATCGCAATCGCTAGATGGGGAATTTTCCGGCGAATTTCGCCACATCCAGCGAGACGGAACCATTCGGTTTTGTCGGCTTAAAACAGCTCCGATTTTTTCCGACAAAGCTCAACTAATTGGTCACGTGGGCACAGTCACAGATATCACAGAAAGTCGGGCAATTGAAAAAATGAAAAATGAGTTTATTTCGATTGTCAGCCACGAACTGCGAACGCCACTTGCCTCGATTCGCGGTTCTTTAGGTTTGCTGGCGGCTGGGGTACTGAAAAATAAACCGGAAACTGCCAAACAGATGTTAGAAATCGCTTCGAGCGATACCGAACGGTTAGTGCGTTTGGTCAACGATATTCTCGACTTAGAACGGCTCGATTCGAGCCAAGTTATCCTCGTCAAGCAGTGGTGCGATGCCCAGGTTTTGATGCGGAAGTCTGCCGAAGCTGTACTTTCTTTGGCTGCTGAAAATAACATTGATTTGTTGATTTTGCCCGGAACAGCAAAAATTTGGGCTGACCCCGACAGAATCGTTCAACTGCTGGTAAATTTGTTGAGCAATGCGATTAAATTCTCCGCTCCTGGAAGTACAGTAACTCTCAGGGTGGAAGATTTGGGCGAGCGGGTTTTATTTGAAGTCAAAGATCGAGGGCGGGGGATTCCGGCAGATAAACTAGAAACAATCTTTGGACGGTTTCAACAAGTCGATGCTTCTGACTCCCGCCAAAAAGGAGGTACGGGTTTGGGTTTGGCTATCTGTCGCAGCATAGTACAGCAGCACGGGGGCAGAATTTGGGTCGAAAGTGTTGTCTCACAAGGCTGCAGTTTCTATTTCACAGTGCCTGCACCGTTGGAAGGCGAGGGGGGAAAAAGTTTGGAGGTTTGAGATTGCTTTGATAATATCTCGCGCAAGCTCAAGTTCCTGGCAACCCACGCGGGTAGGATGATTTTGGGAGGCTGATAGGTCGATTTTTATGTTCAGGGCTTAAGTAGGTAAGCGGCAAAATCTATCAACAGCGCCCGACGATTAGGACGTTTTTAAGTGCGGAAACTCTTAATTTTATCGCTTCTTCCTTTTGCTATATCTTTCCAGAAACCCGGTTGAGGAGGCAGCGTGCCTAAGTTTTTTTTCGGTTTACCATGATTAATTTAAAATTTGAGTTTTAATTATGTCAGCAAAGCGCATTCTGGTCATTGATGATGAAAAAAACCTCTGCAGCGTGATTCAGGCTTGTCTGGAACATTTAGGCGGCTGGATTGTACTAAGCGCGCCCGACGGCAGCCAAGGATTGCTTTTAGCTGAAACTCAACTCCCTGACGCTATTCTGCTAGATGTGATGATGCCGGATATGGACGGACTTACTCTGTTTGGTTTGCTGCAAAACAATGGGGCTACTCGGGGGATTCCGGTGATTTTCCTGACGGCTAAGGTGCAGGCGATGGATTTGAGCGAATTTGCTGATTTGGGGGTAGCGGGGGTGATTGCAAAGCCTTTCGATCCTTTGAGTTTGGCACAGCAAGTGGCGGAAATTCTGGGTTGGGAACCGTTGCTTTAAAATCGGGTAAAAGGCGATCGCAGATAGCAGATCAAACTCGGCAGTTGAAACCGCTACTAGACAAACAAAGTCTGCCCAGCCCGACGCAAGAATCAAGCGGGCATTCAAGCCTGATGACGATCGCAAATGCGCTTTCTCGTTCCTTTGATTCTTGCGAAAATTACGCAATTATGTTGGTAAACCGGGTTTATGCGTCCAGGAAAGTTCTAGTTTTTCCTGCTATTTTCAGAATTTCCTCATTTTTTTGATTTAGCTTTGAGATGGATCGGTGATTGGTTAATTTAAACTCTGATTCCCTAGAAGTTCTAGAGATGATCTCAGGGAGTCGGGGTTTTTTGTTACCTGCAAAGCCGATCGGCTATCACCGTATTTACAGGCAGAATAACTCCTGCAGAAGTTACACAGATTGGCCTCAAGAACGGTTTTTTTTAATCCGAGCTCACAGATGCAGCGAAGTTTTTTGGTAAAAAACCCGGTTTGGGCCTGCTAATCCAAGATTTACGCAGATTTCCCTCAGAAACCGGGTTTTTTAACCCAGGAGCACAGATGGAGTCAAGTTTTTGGCTAAAAAACCGGGTTTTTGCTTAAGTATTGTAATCCCTGCTTCGGCAAAAGTAGATTTATCAAAAAAAATTGATTGTCTTCATAATTTCCTCATATTTTTTAGATAAAGTTTACTCCAAGCTCTGGATCTAAAGGTCGATCGCACTCTCAGCACCATTCCACTGCCAAAGAGTGAATCTGTTGTCAGGAGAGTTCAGGAAAGTGACGGTATTTTCGATTAACGGGTGCAACAGAACAACAACCTTAATAAGTCAGGATATAGGCCCTGCATACCAAACAAACCGGGGGTTCTCGCCGGAACAAACGGGGTTTCTTCGCCAAACCTCTCAATGTTGGCAGGATTACTCAATGCTACAAAAATTAATAACTGAAGATGTGATTCGTGCTATAGAATAACACAAAAAAAATAAGTCTGTCCTTTTGTCAAGATCCAAACTCACAATTGCCACTAACAGGCAAAGCCAAGTCTCAGTAAGTTTTTGAAAGAGTGTGGAGATTTTTTAAATGTCTGATCGGCTATCTTATAAAGGTAACAACCAGATTCTGTGCTATTACGCAAATGTTACCAACCTAGTTCAGGTTGTTCGGATTGGGAACATTCCTAATTGGTACTTTGAAAGAGTGATGTTTCCGGGACAGCGACTGATGTTTGAAGCTGCTGCAGAAGCAGTTTTAGAAATTCACACTGGTACGGTGGCAAGTGCTATTTTATCCGACAAGATTCCCTGCTACGTGCTGCGGGTTATAGAAGAGGTAAGTTCTGAGTTCGAGCTGGTGATGACCGAAGAACGATGGGCGGTATTAGCCGGTTAAAATTCATGAGAAATCAGACGAAAACGAGAAGGATCACAAAAATATTAGTTAACGAGTCTTTGGGGACAGGGAAAATGCAGAAAAATCTTGTCAATATTACCTTGGCTGTAGTCACAGAGGAAGTAGAAATTATCTTGGAGTCTTATCCGAAGCACCCATACCAACAAGCTTTTTCGCCTTCGGGATTGCGACAAGATTTAATTGCTTATGTGCTCAGCCGAGTTCCTAATAGATATACTGCGATCGACTCCGGCGAGTCTTTGTCAAACCAAACAGTTCAGGTTCGCTGTTCTTCAGAACAGTTGCTGCACATAGAAAATTTGATTCATACTGGCATTCGCGACGTGCTGCACAGCTATCAGAAGATAGATTACCCCCTACCTGAAGAAGTTAAATTCGATTCGAGAGTTGCTAGTTGGTTTTGATAGTTTATTGTCATTGAGGGAGACGCCGAGATTCTCGGCACTCTCGGTTTCTCAGTTGGGCGAGGTGAAATTGTGTACTGACGGAAAGCATCCAGGATACCCGCCACGTGATTCATCCGTCCAGAAATAAAAAACCTGTATCCGATAAAGGCGCCCCCGAATTTATCCGTGGGCTCAATGCTTAAATCTAAAATCTAAAATCTAAAATCTAAAATCGATTGACTTGATGGTTCAAGACTTTTGGTAATCGCCACAGCCGTCGCAGGGGCCATTGGGATTGACAGCGCAGCGCAGAATTTCCGATCGAGCATTAAAGCGACAGCTAGCATCTCCAATAACCCAGATGCCGCTTACAAAAGTTCTTTCCGTCGGCGGTGTGGCCGACTGCACGTACAGGGCAATTTTTTGCAGTTGGTAGCGGCCGGATTTGAGTTGATAGCGGTGGTGGCGTTCCAAAACAGCGTAGGTTTGTCCCTCTAAATCTACATAGTTCCCCGGTTGTGGCGTCCAATCGAGCCGCAGGCTACCTAAATATTGGCGGGGGTGAGAGAGAATCACCTCTACGGGTAAAGTATTTTGTTCCATGTGGCGGTGCGTTGGCGAACTGAACTAAAGGGGCAAATAGTTGACTCAACCTACATCTTGTTCATCTAGAAAGATAAGTTTTTATAGATAGAGTAATTTAGGTTTAGGCGCTCAACTTAACTATAGAACCTTTGGCGATCGGGGAATAGGCGACTTATCTTGGGATAGCCGACTCCCTCCACTACGTTGGGCCCAACAGGCTAGGAAATAAACTTCAACTCGCTTGAGGTAACTCAAGTGAAGTTCGATTAGGTTTGATAAAGCAGTACACGCTGATGGTATCGCAACTCGCAGGTTCGATCGATACGCGGTTGAGATTCCTGAACAGATTTTAACTGTTTGCAGGACTTGGGGTGCTTGGGGTGCGTTTGTACTGAGGACTTCACAACTAACTACAAACCAAACCGAATTTTTGGCAATCAAAATTCCCAAAAATATGCCATTCCTTCCATGATTCCCCAAGCGGAAGCAGAACCGGCTAAATAATGATTTTCAGTGCCGCATTCGCGATGCCATTCTAAGAGTTCTGATAGAGCATTAGCGACGATTACTCCCCGGAAATCCTGCTCAAACATACTGATATCATTGCCCGAATCACCGCAAACTAATGTTGCTTCAGATGGAATTTGTAGGCGCTTTTGTAAATAAGTAAGGGCATTGCCTTTATTGCTAGTTTGTGGTAAAATATCTACATTACTATTGCTGCTAAAAATGATTTGAGCTGGCAGTCCCGATTCAGTTAACTTTTGCTGCAAAGCCTTGATTGTCGAGCTATTTTCTGCTGCTGGTTCCAGAGTATAACTGATTTTCCAAGGATTTTGTTCTTTTACGGATTGGGGTTTAAGTTGGGAAAACTGCTGTGCTAAAGAGGCGATCGCCATTTTATCCCAGCCTTGAGAAAGATATTCCGCCCAATCTAAATCGAGGATTCCGTCTTGGTAAATTTCGCTGCCTACACCTGCGATCGAATAGTCGGGTGATAGCAGTTGCTTTTGGGCAATTAATTCGCAAGTTGAAGCATAAGAACGCCCGGTAGCGTAAACCAAACAAATTTGCGATCGCACAGGTTGCAAGCGCTGGTTGAAAACTTGAGTTGCTTCGTCATCTCCGACTAGCGTGTTGTCTAAATCTGTAACTAATAAAAACTTCATTTGGGGAATTAGTCAGGAGTCAGTAGTCTGTAGTCATCAGTCATTAGTGATTGGAAATCGATCGCTTCCTAAAAGAATTTTAACTATTTATAAGAATTTGTTAAACCAACTACATTTATAAGCAAGCTTATCGTTTAAGATGGGCCAGATTTAATTTTCAACAAGTGGTGTGAGTGGTATGGTGAATAATTCAACCTCCGTTAAAGCTTTTTGGCTGTCTTTCTTGATTTCTGGTGCGGCAGTGCCTTTGGGGCCGATCTCCGCAACAGCTCAAATTCAGGATACCTCAACTCCAGAAGTTGCGCTAGAAGATAGTGCTCTCCCTAGGGCTACCCCAGACGCAGCGCTGGCAGCAGGTAAGATTGAGATACCGCAGTTAGCGGCGATTACCGCAGAGACTAACTCCGCAGTCGATCGCCCTTTACCCGAAACAGATGCAGCATGGGTGAATCGCGCTTTACCCGAAACAGATGCAGCATGGGTGAATCGCGCTTTACCCCAAACAGATATAGCAACAGTCGATCGTGCTTTACCCGAAACAGATGTAAAAGTCGATCCTGCTTTACCCGAAACAGATGCAGCATGGGTGAATCGCGCTTTACCCCAAACAGATATAGCAACTGTCGATCCTGCTTTACCCAAACAAGATATAGCAAAAGTCGATCGTGCAACAACAACCCCAGAAATAACCGAGGCAATTGGCGAATTGCCCCCACAGGAGTTAGAAATTGCAAACTCTCCTCAGTCTCAACAAGTTGCTGAAGCCAGCAAAGTTGACGACATCAGCAGCGAGACGGGCAGCGCTGATGACCTCAGCATACAAGAAGACGCAGCACAAGTCACTTCTGTTTCCCAACTCTCCGACGTGCGGCCGACAGATTGGGCTTTTCAAGCCTTGCAATCCCTAGTAGAAAGATACGGCTGCATTGCGGGATATCCAGACGGCACATTCCGAGGCAATCGGGCAATGACTCGCTACGAATTTGCCGCCGGATTAAACGCTTGCTTGGATCAAATCACCAAACAAATTGGCGGTTCTACTGGTAATTTAGTCAAGCGAGAAGATTTACTTGCTTTGCAAAGATTGCAAGAAGAATTTGCAGCAGAATTAGCTACATTGCGCGGTCGAGTAGATGCTTTAGAAGCCCGCACTGCCGAATTGGAGGCCAACCAATTTTCCACGACAACTAAACTAAACGGATTTGCTTGGTTTAACCTGACTGGAGCTTTTGCGGGCGATCGAGTCCGAGTTGAAGCAATAGATGGAAATGCTGCTCCGCTCGATCGAGTAGCCGGACGCGATCCAGTCACCAACAGACCAATTGTGCAGAGAGTGGACGATGATCCAGAAATCACTTTCAGTCAGTTAGTTTGGTTAACTCTCACTACTTCCTTTACAGGGAAAGACGAATTGATTACACAGCTAGCTGTAGGTAACGGCAATTCCCCCGCCAACCAGTATACTTCAACGGGTTTTTTCAATACATTCGGCACTCCTTTTCTCGATCAAACTGCCGGAGCAAATCCCAATGAAGTTATCCTGCGGGAACTTTCCTATCGGTTCCCGCTTACCAACAGCTTGCAAGTAGTAGTCGGGCCGCGGATTAATTTTTACCGCTACTTTGACAACAATAAATTTAACTTTTTCGTAGACGGTGCGAGCAGCTTTAATTCTAACAACAGCCCTTTGTTAAGCGCTACCCGACGCGGTGCCGGTGCTTTGGCTTTGTGGGATATCGGCCGCGCATTGAAACTGCGTTTTGGTTACTTGGGCGAGAGTACAGAATTTTTGCCAACTTCCGTGTTTAATTCGGCTTCCAATCCGTCTCAAGGCTTGTTTGACGGGACAAATACGACTACAGCAGAATTAACATTCAGTCCGAGCGATCGGACTAATTTGCGCTTTTTGTACAGCCGTTCAAACATCCAGCAAATCGGCGGCTTAATTGGATCTCCTAACAGCAAGCCGTTAAACGGTGTGGCAGATGACGGTTTTGGTGGTCGGCTGGGGAATGCGACTGCGAATACTTATAGTTTCAATTTCGATTGGTCAGTCACTCGCGGTTTTGGTCTTTTCGGCCGTTACGGCTACGCCGAAACCAACATATTTCCCAAGACTAACCGACCCGACGGCACGATCAAAAATCAATCTTATCAGTTAGGAGTTGCATTTCCCGATTTGTTTAAAGAAGGAGCTTTGCTTACGGTGTCATATTTAGTACCTTTTGACTTTACTGGCGGTCGGAGGTTTCTGGTTTCTGGCGGGGGGAATGGCGGCACGCAGTACGAAATTGAGGCAACTTATTATTTTCCTCTCACCGACCATGTTTCGATCGTACCAGCATTTTATGCGATCGGCAATCCCAACAATTTCGATAACAACCCGACAATTTTTGTGGGCAATTTGCGGACGCAGTTTAGTTTTTAAGTAAGTTAGGGCTGACTTGAACATAATTATATAGCAATCCTCAATGAGTCGTAAATTTTTTACCCCACCCCAACCCTCCCCGAACCCGCGGAGAGGAAGTAAGAAATTCACGAATGATGCGAGGATTGCTATATCCTGATTAGCGTCGTCCTGATGTCAACGAATTGGAATTTCGATGATAAATTCAGTGCCTTTACCGGGTTCCGAGTGACACTGCAATTTGCCGTTGTGTTTTTCAACGACAATTTGGTGCGAAATTGATAAACCCAAACCTGTGCCTTTACCTACGGGTTTTGTGGTAAAAAATGGGTCAAACAAACGCACAATATGATCTTCGGGAATGCCCAAGCCATTGTCTTTAATCCGAATTAAAATGCTCTTATCATCAATTGTTTCTGTTTGAATGGTAATAGTAGGAAAGATAGTATTTCCGGTGTTTTTTGCTTGGCTGCAGCTTTCTTCCAAGGCGTCGATCGCATTTGCCAATACATTCATAAATACCTGATTTAACAGTCCGGGATGACAGTTTATTTGCGGCAGTTCTCCGTATTCTTTAATAACTTTAATGCCCTGCCAGTTGGGTTTGGCTTTCAGCCGGCTGTTTAACATTAACAAGGTACTTTCTAAACCTTCGTGAATGTCGGCAGTTTTGATTTTTGCTTCGTCCGCCCGCGAGAAATTTCGGAGAGTTTGAATAATTTCTACAATGCGCTCGCATCCGGTCTGCATTGAATTGAGCAATTTGGGCAGGTCTTTTGCTAGAAATTCTAAGTCTATATCTTCGGCTTGTTGCTGAATTTTTGTAGGGGAATTTGGGTACTCTTCTTGATAGACTTGCACGATTTCTAATAAGTCTAGAACGTAGCCTCGGACGTGGCAGAGGTTGCCGGCGACAAAGCCGACTGGGTTGTTAATTTCGTGGGCAATTCCTGCTAGCACTTGTCCGAGGGAAGACATTTTTTCGGTTTGTACTAACTGCATTTGAGTTTGCTGCAAGTCGCGCAAAGCTGTTTGCAATTCTTGGGATTTTTGCCGATCGCGCGAGGCGGCGGCGGCCCGTTCTTCCTCAACTCCGATCGCCGCGGCAATAATTCCGATCAGCTTGCAGTCGGCTTCTGTGGGCGCGATCGACTCAGTGTAGAGAACGCACATCGCACCCACATAATTGTCCCCCAGCCGCACTGCTTGTCCCAGATAGCTTCGCAGTTGATAGCGGATGACAGCGGGATCGATTTGGCCGTAGATCGTGTTCTGCAAGTCAGGAATGACCACAGCCCGATCGCTTCCTTTGCTGCATACGTCGGTGCAGATGTGGCCCTCGGCGCGATCAACCAGCGGGTAGTCCGGCGGCGCTTGCCAAGTCGCGATCGCTTGCAGCAGTCCGCCACCGACGCGGCTGTAGATGGCGCAGCTTCCGCCCAAAAGCTCGCCGGCTAAGGATGTCAGGCGCTGGATGTTGTCACTGGCGTCGGTGGTGAATCCCAAAAAGCACTCGTTGATTTTGCTGAGGCGGTACTCTGCTTGCCGGCGCGCGGTCATGTCGCGGGAGTTGATCACAATTCCTTTCACAGCGGGGTCTGCTAGCAAGTTGATACCCACACCTTCGAGAAAACACCAAGAACCGTCAGCGCGCCGGAACCGACCTTCTAGGGCGATCGGATCACCTGGATTTGCGATCAGTTTTTCGCGGTCGGAAATCACCGAGGGTAGGTCATCAGGGTGGATCAAATCGAGAGCAATTTGACCGGCGAGTTCATCGGGTTCATAGCCCAAAACTCTTTCTACAGAAGGGCTTTCGTAAACAATGCGACCGCTGGCGTCCAGAATACTAATGATGTCGGAACTGTTGAGAATTAGCGATCGCCACTTAGCCTCATTTTGGAACAAAGCTGACTCGGCTTGTTTGCGATCAGTAATATCCTCTACCATTTGCAAAATAAACTGCGGCGTTCCCTGACTGCTGTCGATGACAGAAGCGCTGAGGCGTCCCCACCTGATGCTGCCGTCTTGGCGGAGGTAGCGCTTCTCGATTTGGTAAGCTTCGCGGGAGCCCGCCGCCAACTGTTGGCGCAACTGGCGCGAAACTTGTGCGTCTTCCGGGTGCGCGCAGTCGTCGATGCCGACACCCCGCAGTTGAGCTTCCGAGATCCCCAGCATAGCTTGAAATGCGGGATTAGTGGCGATCGCAACACCTTCGAGGGTAGCGACTACCATGCCGATCGCAGCGCGTTCAAAAATTGCCCGAAACCGCTGTTCGCTGTCTCGCAAAGCTGCATCCGCTGCCACTTCCTGGGTGATGTCCCGCCCCGCGACTGCCAAACCTTTGCGCGAACCGTCGGGGTTGAACAGCGGCACTTTCCGCACTTCAAACAAATTGCTGCCGCCTGTGGGCAAGGGGACAATTTGGCGGCGGTCGGTAAGAGTGCCTGCTTGCCAGGTGGTTTCGTCGGTTTCCTGCCAAGTTAGGAGGATTTCTCTGACTCTCGGATCGGCGGCGGCAGCGAGTTCGGCAGTAGTTTTGCCCTGGTAGTCTGAGGTTTCCCAGCCCAAAAGTTGGAGGGCGCAGTCGTTGGCAATCAGCCAGCGCCCCTCGCTGTCTGTGAGGTTGATGGCGTCGGGCACGGCGTCGATCGCGGTTTTCAGCCAGTATTCTCGATCGCGCAGGGCTGCTTCGGCTTGTTTGCGATCGGCAATTTCGGCGACGGTTCCTTCGTAGTAAAGGAGTTCGCCATCTTCGTCGCGAACTTCGCGCACGTTTTCCGAGATCCAGGTAGTGCTGCCGTCTTGGCGGCGGACGCAGGACTCAAACTCTTTCAGGGAGCCGTTTTTGCTGATTTCTGCCATGAACGAATCGCGGCGGGTGCGATCGGTGTAAATGTTTTTTGCCGAACATTTTGCGATCAATTCAGACGGCGAATCGTAGCCGTACATTCGGGCGAGTGCCTGGTTGGCGCTGAGGTAGCGCCCGTCTGGGGCGGTTTGAAATATGCCTTCGGTGGCGTTTTCAAAGATGCTGCGGTATTTTGCCTCGGCTTGTTTGAGGGCTTCTTCTGCTTGGAAGCGATCGGTGATATCAGATTGAACGCCGATGAAGTGGGTAACGAGCCCGCTGCTGTCGCGCACCGGCGAGATGGTGAGTTCGTTCCAGAAGGCGGTGCCGTCTTTGCGGTAGTTTTTCAGAACTACTTTGCAGTCGTGTTGTTCTTTCATGGCCGCGCGGATGCGATCGACGGCCGCGCGATCGGTATCTGGGCCTTGCAGGAAGCGGCAATTCTGCCCGATTATTTCGCTGCGATTGTAGCCTGTAATCCGCTCGAAAGCACCGTTGCAGTAAACTATAGGCTTGTCCGGCCGGGTAGCGTCCGCGATCGCGATGCCGTTGCTGGTAGCTGCCAGGGCGCGATCGTACAGCCGAAATACTTCTTCTATTAAATTCGGTGTGCCGCCAGTACGAGTCGGCGATAGCGTTTCAGAAGGAATGCTTATATCGATCTGCATAAGTTTCTATAAATTGAGTTTATTGTAGATACCGACTGCCAGCACACCCTAAAGTTTAACAGAATTTCCCTGTTTTCCGAAGGCAGAAGTTAGAAGGCTATCATGCAGAATTTTGGCGCTAAATTCTACCTAAAGAAAATCTGGCTTCCCTCGTTTTTTTTCCTTCTGCCTTCTGCCTTGTGCCTTCTACCTTCACAGGAATCCTAGTTGTTAATTTATAATAGTTGTTCCCACCATAACTCTATCTCTGGTATAGTTTACTTGGCAGAGTTTGGGCGGCTTACAAGTTCGGTCATTTATTTTTTAGCTTAAATAAAAATACATCGTCCGGCTATCGTAAAAAAAATAATTAAATACTTTATAGTTAAATGATTCAAACTATTCTCTCAAACAAACAGAGGAAAAATTAATTTTGAACGAACACAGCAAGTTCTGAAATATCGTCGATCGCGAAAGTCGGTTCTAGGGCGAGACACTGAGCGCGATCGCCATATCCGTAAGCCGCCCAACAAACATCTATCCCAGCATTTTTAGCAAACAGCAAATCAATCGCTGTATCGCCAACCATTAAAATTTGACTGTTATCCAACTCCGGGAACAGCGGTTTAATAATCGAGTGAAAAACAGTCGGATTGGGTTTCGGAATTATTTGTCCGTTATCACCTAATATCAAATCAAAAAAACTGTGAATGCTCAAATTTTTTAGTAATAAATTAACAAAAGTAACCTGTTTGTTGCTGAAAACTCCCAGGCTCAATCCCGACTGACGCGCCAACTGCAACACTTGCTTTGTCCCGGTAAATAACTCTACCTGCTTTTCACCTTCCGTCCGATAATAAGAGCGGTAAGTTTCAACCCATTCAGGAATTGCGCTTTCCTCGATCGCCGGATGGAGGATTTTAAAACTATTTGGTAAATTGATGCCGATCGTACCTATAATAGTATCAGCAGCAGGCGGGGTAATATTGTAAGTCTCAAAAGTTTTGGTAAAGCAAAATACAATAGCTTTGTGGGTAATTGCCAAAGTGCCGTCGAAGTCGAAAATAATTAAGTTGTACTGACTCATATTATTTAAAATATTCTATCTAGCAATCGGAGGTTTGCCACGATATAATAGCATAATTAATCTCTCATTCACCAATTATAAGTATAATTTTTCAACATTCAAGAGGTCAACATGAGTGTCACCGAAAAACCCGAACTTCTAGTAACAGATTTTACCGATTTTCCAGATCACACTCAATTACCCGACTCCGACGGTGCTTTTGTGAAAAACTTTCAAGAACTCCCTCAAAGCATCCTGTTAACAACATCTGTTCGCCCCATTTTAGACCAACTTCATCCCGACGGACAATACTGCATCGGTCAATATTCCGGTATTTATCAGGGCGTAGAACGGCCTTGGATGCGCTGGTGGGATGCTGAGGGGAATTTGCTGCTGGCTGCTGATGAACGGGTTGAACAAGCGGAATTGGCAGTCGAACAAGCGCAGTCAGAAGCAGAACAAGAGCGGCAAAAGCGAATAGAAGCCGAGCAGCGAATTCAAGCCTTAGAAGCGCGTTTGCGAGAGTTAGAAGGAGGTTAATAGGTAGCCAGAAACCGGGTTTTTCCGCCAAAATATTCGCAAAAAATCATCAATCTCCCAAAAACCCGGTTTCTTTGAACTTACGCAGCGGTGACGAGAAACCGGGTTTTTTCGCCAAAGTATTCGATTCAAACCTTCAATCTAGCCAAAAACCCGGTTTCTTGATTGGCACCTACCAGCCTCAAAAACAAGATCGACATCGGTTCTAATCCAGAAGCTGCTTGTATTATTTGATAAGTATTTTGTAGCTTTGTGTAGAATCTATGGCACTAATTGTTCAGAAATATGGCGGAACCTCGGTTGGTACAGTCGATCGCATTTTGGAAGTAGCCAGACGAGTAGTAAAAACAGCACAGCTCGGCAACTCTCTGGTTGTCGTACTTTCAGCGATGGGCAAAACCACCGACGGTTTAGTTAAACTCGCCAAGGAAATTTCCCCAAATCCCAACAAGCGGGAAATGGATATGTTGCTTTCCACTGGGGAACAAGTCTCGATCGCACTTTTAAGCATGGCATTGCAGGAAATGGGACAGCCCGCCATTTCCCTCACCGGCGCCCAAGTCGGCATTGTCACCGAAGCCGCCCACACCCGCGCCCGAATTTTGCGAATCGATCCGAATCGGCTTGAAAGCCAGTTAAAAAGCGGTAAAGTCGTTGTGGTTGCCGGTTTCCAAGGCATCGCCGATGCCGGAGAATTGGAAATTACCACCTTGGGCCGTGGCGGTTCCGACACAACAGCAGTAGCCTTGGCTGCTGCGCTGCGGGCCGACAGGTGCGAAATTTATACCGACGTGCCCGGAATTCTGACTACAGATCCGCGCTTGGTTGCCGACGCGCAATTGATGGACGAAATCACTTGCGACGAAATGCTGGAATTGGCGAGTTTGGGTGCAAAAGTCCTCCACCCGCGCGCGGTAGAAATTGCGAAGAATTACGGCGTGCCGCTGGTAGTGCTTTCTAGCTGGAGTGACGCCCCCGGTACCCGTGTAGTGTCCCCACCCCCGCAACCCCGGCCTTTGGAGGGCTTGGAGCTCGCAAAAGCCGTCGATGCGGTGGAATTTGACTTAGATCAGGCAGGGGTGTCGCTGCTGCGTTTGCCCGATCGCCCCGGCGTAGCAGCGCGGTTGTTTGGTGCGATCGCCCAACAAAACCTCGATGTAGACTTAATTATCCAGTCAATTCATGAAGGAAATACTAACGATATTGCCTTCACAGTGACGCGAAAATCTCTGCAACAAGCCACCGCCGTTGCAGATGCAATTATTCCCACCCTCGGCAAGAATTCTCGCCCAGAATTGGGAGAACCGGAAGTGAAAGCAGAAGAGCGGCCAATAGCTAAAGTTAGCATTGCGGGTGCGGGAATGATCGGTCGTCCGAGGGTAGCGGCGCAGATGTTTAAGACTTTAGCGGATGCGGGAATTAACATTCAAATGATTTCTACATCCGAGGTTAAAGTTAGTTGTGCGATCGATGCTGAAGATTGCGATCGGGCCGTTGCCGAACTCTGCAAAACATTTGATGTCGCCAACTCCCCTGTTGGGCTGCGTTCATCATCCCACAAACCGCCCGCAGTCCGCGCCGTTGCGTTGGATCTCAATCAAGCGCGTCTAGCAATTCGCCAATTGCCCGATCGACCCGGAGTAGCAGCAAAACTGTTCGGACTTTTAGCCGAGGAAAATATCAGCGTAGACACAATCATTCAGTCGCAGCGCTGTCACAATATCGACGGCATATTAACTCGCGACATTGCATTTACCGTAGCACAAATCGACGCCGAAGCTGCTAAAATAGTCCTCGAAAAAGCCGCCCCAGAATTCGGATGGGGCGAAGTAGCAGTCGATACACAAATTGCCAAAGTTAGCGTTGTCGGTTCCGGGATGGTAGCGCATCCGGGAGTAGCGGCAAAAATGTTTGAAGCGCTTTCCCGCCAGCAAATCAACATTCAAATGATTGCAACTTCGGAGATTAAAATTAGCTGCGTTGTGGATGAAGGACAAGGCGTAACTGCTTTGAAGGCAATTCACGCAGCCTTTGAACTTGCCGGCACCGAAAGAATCCAAGTTCCAGCTTAAGACAAGTAGGGAAAGGGCACTGCCGTGTCCTTACAAATATCGCGGTTTTCGGTAGGGAAACGGCACTGCCGTGTCCTTGCAAATATCGCGGACACAGCAGTGCTGTATCCCTACAAATATATTCGGATTTGGACACGGCACTGCTGTGTCCTTGCAAATATTGATCGAGAGTCAACGATCGCAGTTTTGAGTACAAATTTCACAGCATGAGGCTGTGTTAGGATTAAATTGGCGATCGCCTAAAAGGGATTGAATTTTATGACTGTAGCGAAAGAACAGATTACTGAGAGCAGTAGCAATAGCGGTTTATTGAATTTCCGAATCACTGTTGAACGTCTGATCGAACTTTTAGATTTAGAACAAGAGGATGAGTACGGGATTTTGAGACCAACTGAGTATGCTTTCAGAACAGCGATGAAATTGATTGTAGAAACCTATGATATTTTGGGTGATAATTTTCCAAAAGCCTCAACAGGTACAGATGACAGAGGCAGTATTACACTAGATTGGACAAGCTTAGAACCAGAGCGTACAGTTCGCCTATTTTGTCCATGCAGTGCGGAGCAACCAGTTGACATTTATCACCATGCAAACAATGAAAATGCGGTCGAAAATATAGCTTCATCATCAACATTAGTTTACTGGTTGCAGTGGTTTAACAAAATATGATAGAACCATCTTCAGGGAGTGCGTCAGAGTTTGAAACATTACCGGATCGTACACTTGTTTACCGAGCTCTCCGAAAAGGATGGATAGATCGGGATAGATCGATCGTCAAATCGGACGCCTACTATTTGCGCCAACGTATAAACGAACAGGGTATTTCTGTCAATTTTTCCCTAGAGCAATCTTTGAGTGCATTGAGAAATTGTGAAGGAGTTGCTAGCCTGGATTTAGGGAAAATTCGAGAACTAGGTCTAAATGTAGTACGTGACTCTTCATCTCATGGGAGTATTATAGGCTTGCCCTATCGTGAAGATAACCGTCCAAGGGCTGATGAGCTTGCACTTTTGTTAGCAAGACGGTCTCGAATTGTATGGGAATCTTCCTCAAGTTAATATCAGCAATTTAAAAGGACAAGCTGTATATATTCTTCAGTTTTTCTTTGTGGTTCATTTGGCTCATTTGACAATAAATTTTGACTTAATATTTCTTGCGCTATCGCCTCCACAACCGGCACACAAACCGAATTCCCAATTTGCTTGTAACTTTCCCCCGCACTCGGATAAGTTTTAAAATCTTCA
The DNA here is from genome assembly GCF_036702395.1 of Microcoleus sp. D3_18_C2. Taxonomy (NCBI): domain Bacteria; kingdom Bacillati; phylum Cyanobacteriota; class Cyanophyceae; order Oscillatoriales; family Microcoleaceae; genus Microcoleus; species Microcoleus sp. D3_18_C2. The sequence continues at coordinate 35,363 of NZ_JAUBTG010000041.1, forward strand.
GGAAAACCCATAAGACGGTAACATTCCTTCAGCGTCAACTTTCTCACCATATCTTGCTCAGGAATGTAGATAAAAAACCTGCCCGATGTTTCTTGCGAAGGAATTGTCGGATGCACTCCATCTACCGAATAAATGCGATTAGGCTGTCTGTGAACTCTCGATAAATGTTCTGTATTCGGCCTCACGCCAGTTTTCCAAGTACCTTTATTTCTGTAACCTACAAATAAAAGTCCCGAATCTTGCTTTCTCGGAGACTCAATTAGAGTATACTCGGATTTATCCAATATTTCAAAATCTCCTGTCTCGTCTAGAAATTCCCTGATTTTTGGAGTCAACTGGATTTTAAGCCGAGAAAAATTGAATGGTTTACCTTGAGTTGCAATAATAAATATTCTTTCACGATGTTGAGCAATTCCAAAGTCTTTAGCATTCAGCATTTTGTAATTCACGCTGTATCCCAAATCTTCAAGACTGGCAATAATTACTTTTAAGGTATTTCCCTTGTCATGATGGATTAAGTGCTTGACATTTTCGAGAACAACTACTTGAGGTTGCTTAATTTTGATAATTTTACAAATCTCAAAAAATAGCGTGCCTCTAGTATCTTCAAAACCTAGCTTTTTGCCACAGATACTAAAAGGTTGGCACGGAAACCCGGCGACTAAAACATCAAAGTCTTCTAACTCAACGGGATTAATTTTACTGATATCTCCAAAAGGAACCTCACCGAAGTTCTCCGTGTAAACTTGTCGGCATTTGCTGTTAATTTCGCAGGAAAAAACGCATTCAAAGCCCATTTTTTCAAAACCTTGTCTGAAACCTCCAATTCCTGAAAATAAATCTATAAATTTCATTTATAATTCAATACTAAATCTTACTAAAGCCAATCCTAACATATTTTGTTTCTCTCTCTTCTTTCACTCTGCGTTCTCTGCGTTCTCTGCGGTTCATTCTATCAAGTTCCACAAGTCTTGTGACAGTCCTCAATCTTATACCACTCATTAAAAGTCGCAGCAGCCACCGCCGGACACGGCAATGCCCTGTCCCCACAGATATCGGATAGAATGTCGATCGCCCGAAAATTTCCCCCGCATTCAACCAACCAATGTCCCAAACTTGTCCCACAGCCGACTAAACTAGAAATAGCAAAAAAAATATAGCTATTCTTTACTTCCTTTCACCAACCATGAGTCAAACATTGGAAAACCTCACCGCAATCGATGACAAGCTATCCAAACGCCACATCGACCTCGATCCAGGCGGCTACTTCATCATCTATCTCGATCGCGAAACCAGCTTAATTTGTGCCAAACATTTCACCAACATCATCGACGATCGAGGCCTCGCCGTCGATCCCGAAACCGGCAAACCCATCCCCGCCCGCGGCAAAGTAGAACGCACTCAGTCCACACTTTTTACCGGCAGAACCGCCAAAGAACTTTGTGTCAAAATTCTAGAAGAAACCCGCCCCAACCCGGTGACAATGTTAGATCACGCGGCTTATCTGGGACGGGAATTTGTACGGGCAGAAATTGCATTGTTGAGCGATCGAGAATACGTTCAAGATTAGTGCAGCCCTGCCATATTTTCTTGACAAAATGGCAACCGATCGGATGCAAGCAGCACCCGATCACGAAAAACCTTGATACCAGAAATAAGTCACCATCGGAATCACTGTCGCCAACACCAACAGCACAACCACAACAACTGTGGCATTGCCTTGATCTGTTTCTTCAGCTTTTTTAAACGTGCCTTCAACTTGAATGTTGTCAACAACTTCAGGAGGGCCCGGATCGGGTTCGCCCGACAAAACAGTTGCAATGCGCGTACTTGCAGCCGCAAATGCCTCGTTGTATTTATTCGCTTCCCGCAGTGGCACTTGCACAGTTTCCCCGGCCACACTCTGGGCAATTTCATCGGTTAGCAGGGATTTCACCCCTTCCCCCGTCCGAATTGCCGCGCTGTTGGTAACAGTGTCCAGAACGAGTAAAATTTGATTAGTCTGGTCTTCTTTTGCGGGAAACCACTGTTCAAACAGTTGGTCGGTGAAAGTGGCAGCCGTTTCACCGTAGTCTAAGCGGTGGATGGTGACAAATCGGACTTGTTTCCCTGTTTTGTTTTCCAGGTTGTCGAGCACGCTGCTGATATTGCTTTCGCTACTGCGGCTGAGCACGTCGCCTTTGTCGAACACCCAAGTTCGATCGCCCGCCGACAACACCGGTATTTCGTAAACGCCAGTCGCCAATGCCGGCAATACCGCCATCTGGGATGCGATTAGGGCGATCGCGATCGTCGCCGCCAAAGGTTGGAGATATTTTCTCCAGTTAAATAATTGCTTCAGGAGTCTAGTCATGAGGTTAACCGTAAAACTGACTTTTTTCCAAAAATACTATAGAAACCCCCGTAAAATTCATTTTATGCAGGGCAATATTTACAATTAGCTAGCCAGTGGAACTCCCCGCCCGATTATTTTAGGATTCTAACTATGGAACCAGCAGACACTTATAAAGGTTGGATTATTCAATCCCAGAAAGTCTTCTACGTCGAGGTTTGGGATAGCCGCGGCAACCGCCACGTCGCCGTCCAAAATGCCAAGACAGAGGAGGAAGCTTTGGAATTGGCCAAAAAGTGGATAGACAAATATGAGTCAAAACCCGGAAGAATGCCGATCGACGTACCCCATCCTTTCGGAGACATGATCGATATGCCATTTTGACTCAGTTGACTGTTGACTGTTAACTGTTAACTGTTACATTACAGCTTGTAGGGTGCGTCAGATAGAGAAAACCTCTTCTAATCGAGAAATTATTGGAACTGACGCACCCAAAGACTATGCCAGTTGCGTCCAGGACTGCATTTGTCATGAGATACAATTATGAAATTCCTCGCAATTTCCGCGTATTTTCTACTAAACTCCGAGCAAATTCGTCGAACCTTTCAGACAGTTTTTCATCCAACAATTTACCATCAGGACTAAAAGCTTTCCAAGCTTGTCCGATCGCAATTTGTTCGGGAATTACCCAAGCGTGCACCCATCTCAAAATCACGCGCAAATCGTTGAGTGCGTTGCTGTTAACTTGCCCTCCCAAAACGCTAATCCCACCCGCAACTTTCCCGTCCAAATGCTCAAAACTCATCAAATCCAGGGCATTCTTGAGAGCACCGCTGACGCTACCGTGATACTCCGGCGTTGCCAAAATCAAGCCGTCGGCTTGCTTAACTGCATTCTGCAGCTTTTCCACATCCGGGTAATCGAGATAATCATTCTCACCCTTGCAGAATGGCAGATTGAGCGATCGCAAATCCCATATTTCAACTTCCGCGCCCAAAGCCTGCGCCCGTTCTGCTGCCACCTTCAACGCTAACTGGCTGTAGGAGCCAGCCCGCAAACTTCCACCAATGCCGACAATTTTTACCATAAAGCTTAAAAACAATAACTGCTTGAGTAAAACGTACTCATTACGAGTATGATTAACATAGCAAGTTCGATCGGCAACTGTCAATCGATTTGAGATTTTCGATTTGAGATTTTAGATTTACCGACGGAACCCAGAAACCGGGTTTTTTGAGCAAAATCCTGGGTTATAGCCCGCAGATTAGGTAAAAAACCCGGTTTCTTGAGCAGCCGTGGGTAAGTTCAGTAGAGAGGCCCAGAAACCGGGTTTTTTGAGCAAAATCCATCGATTTGAGATTTGAGATTTGAGATTTGAGATTTACGGAGGGAGCCGAGAAACCGGGTTTTTTGAGCAAAATCCTGGGTTATAGCCCGCAAATTAGGTAAAAAACCCGGTTTCTTGAGCAGCCGTGGGTAAGTTCAGTGGAGGGAGCCGAGAAACCGGGTTTTTTGAGCAAAATCCTGGGTTATAGCCCGCAGATTAGGTAAAAAACCCGGTTTCTCGAGCAGCCGTGGATTCAAAACCCCCCTCAAGAGCAGGGCGGTTTCATTCTCACGAAAATCAGGCTTTTGTAGGGGCGGTGCGACCCCTAGTCCCCGTGCCCGCCCCCACCCACAGACCATTGCACAGGCGTTTGGGACATGGGGGCAACCACGGGGGATTGCCCCTACCGAGAATGAAACCGCCCCCCTCTTGAGGGGTTTCTTAAGATGCCCGCGAGAGATAAACCCATCCAACACCCGCCCTCTTGTTAAAATAAATGAACGTAGCAAACCACAAGCGGTCAATCTTGGCAGTCTTCAACCTTGGGCAAAGCAATATGAAAAATTCTTGGAAACACGCATGGCTGGGGCATCTAGCTGTAAACAAAGACAAGTCGAGCCAGAATCCTAAAAAATCAATTCCAGGACGGAATCTTTGGCGCATCCTGGGCAGTTTGGTGATTTCTCAAGGAATATTGCTCTCGACCCCGGTGTTTGCCGAGAGTGCGCCAAACACCATGAGTTACAGCCAACTCATCGACAACATAGAAAAAGGGCAAGTCAGTAAAATCGAAGTAGACGAAACTCAAAGAACTGCCAAGGTTAGGCTAAAAAATCAAAAAAGCGATCAAACCCAATCAGTTAGTCTGTTCGACTACAACAACCGAGAACTGTACTCGCAAATCCGCGCCAAAAAGATTGACTTTGAAGTCAAACAAACAGCAGATAACGCAGCGGCAGTCAGTTTAGTAATAAACTTGCTAGTGATTTTTGCAGTGTTGGCAGTGCTGATGGCAATCCTGCGCCGATCGACCCAATCTCAAGGAAATGCCATGAACTTCGGCAAATCCAGAGCCCGTTTCCAAATGGAAGCCAAAACCGGCGTGATGTTCGACGACGTAGCAGGCATCGAAGAAGCTAAAGAAGAACTGCAAGAAGTCGTAACCTTCCTCAAAAAACCCGAACGCTTCAACGCCATCGGCGCCAAAATTCCCAGAGGAGTTCTGTTAATCGGGCCTCCCGGAACCGGCAAAACAATGCTGGCCAAAGCCATCGCAGGCGAAGCAGCCGTCCCCTTCTTCAGCATCTCCGGTTCCGAATTTGTCGAAATGTTTGTCGGAGTTGGCGCCTCCCGCGTCCGCGACTTGTTCCGCAAAGCTAAAGAAAATTCGCCCTGCATCGTCTTCATCGACGAAATAGACGCCGTAGGAAGGCAGCGGGGCGCTGGTATCGGCGGCGGCAACGACGAACGCGAACAAACTCTCAATCAGTTGCTGACAGAAATGGACGGCTTTGAGGGTAACAGCGGTGTGATTGTGATTGCAGCTACTAACCGCCCCGACGTGCTCGATACCGCCCTGCTGCGACCCGGCAGGTTCGATCGACAAGTAACGGTAGATTTACCCAGTTACAAAGGGCGTTTGGGGATTTTGCAAGTTCACGCGCGCAACAAAAAACTCGACCCAGAAGTTGCCCTAGACACGATCGCCCGCCGCACTCCCGGCTTTTCCGGCGCTGACTTGGCAAACTTGCTCAACGAAGCAGCAATTCTCACTGCGAGGCGTCGCAAAGACACGATTACTAACTTAGAAGTTCACGACGCGATCGACCGGATCACGATCGGGCTGACGCTCAACCCGCTGCTCGACAGCAAGAAAAAGTGGATGACAGCATACCACGAAGTCGGACACGCCCTAGTCGCGACCATGCTCAAAAATGCCGACCCCGTGGAAAAAGTAACGATTATTCCCCGTTCCGGTGGCATCGAAGGCTTTACTAGCTTTGTGCTCGACGACGAAATGCTCGACAGCGAAGGTTTGAGGAGTCGGGCTTTGCTGTTAAACCGAATTAAAGTAGCTTTGGGGGGACGGGCGGCGGAGGCCGAAATTTATGGCGATGCTGAAATCGACACCGGTGCCGGTAGCGATCTCAGAAAAGTTAGCAGTCTCGCCAGGGAGATGGTAACGCTTTACGGAATGTCGGATTTGGGGCCTGTGGCTTTGGAAAGTCCGAACAATGAGGTGTTTTTGGGTCAAAGCTGGAATTCGCGATCGGAGTATTCCGAAGAAATGGCAATCAAGATCGATCGCCAAGTCCGGGAAATTGCCTTTGAGTGCTACGAAGAAGCTCGCCGAATTATCCGCGAAAATCGGGATTTGGTAGACAAACTTGTCGAAGCGCTGTTGGATGAAGAAACGATCGACGGCGACGAATTCCGGCAAATTGTCGCTCGCTACACCGAGGTAAACAAAAAAGAGTTGGCACCAACATAAAGAGTCATTAGTCATTAGTTATTCAAGTTTGTAGTGATGACTTTATTCCTCATTCTCGAAAAAATCAGGACTTTACTCATTACTACAAACCCCAAAAATGACTACTAACTAATCACTAATGACTAATGACTAATGACTACTAACTAATGACTAATTAAGATTGTTGCGCGTACATTTCCCGGAGAACCAAAGCCGGGTCAACCCAGCGGCCGCCGTACTTCAATCCCCAGTGCAAGTGAGGCCCACTCGTGCGGCCGGTCATCCCAACTCTGGCAATTCTCGCACCCGCAGGCACTGTTTGACCTTGCCAAATTTGCAAAGTACCTTCGCGATCGGTATAATAACGCCCGCCGTTAGCCGTTAGCACTCGGCCTCTGAGGTGACAGTAGATGTGTTCCCAATTTCCCGATCGCACGATCATACCAGTGCCGCATCGGCCATCTTCCCAAACTTCCACAATTTGCCCGCCCCACCAATTGCGGATATAGCTGCCTTCCGGGGCGGCCAAGTCCAAACCGTAATGAAAATCCCCGCCACGGGGGCCGAAGGGGGAAGTGTAGGTTTCAAAGTTTTCGACTGGAAAAGAAGCTTCTTGCCACAAATTACCCGTCGCTACTCTGGTTGGTAAGCCTGACTGAGCTTTGACCACCTGCTGCTGCAAATAAGGGCTAATCAACACAATGCCGATCGAAAGTGCCAGCAGCAGCATCTGTCTGAGACGAAAAAAGCGTTTTGCCGTCAGCGGGCCTCTAGAGTCTTGCAGGATTTTTTTCACGGCTCAAAGTTAAATGTGTGTGGGAGTTTGCGTTGTCTGTTAGCCTCACATCTTGCACCCTTGTCAATAAAGCTTTCAGGGGCGGGCTTTCCGGCCGAGCCCACAAAAAAATCATCCTTTGTGGAACGGGCCGGAAAGCCCGTTTGTGAGAAGGGTGCAAAATGTAAGTTATGCCAATTCGCTGCAAGATTGGCTTTGAGCTCTACCCGCGATCGCGAATCAGTTTATCAACAACGTGTATCTTACTCCATCCAAAACCCGTGTCAAGGCTTCCGGGTAAATGCCCAGGGGAGATAAAAAAAGTTGGCAGACTAATTCGTGCTGCGGTTGAATCCGATCGAGCTTTTGCTTGACACTATAGTTAGTTAGTTCCGGGATTTTGGATGTCATCCAAAATCTCAAATTCATAACACATCAAGCAATGCTTACTGAAATTTTTCCCTTTAGTTTTGCCATAGACGCAACTGCGATCGCCGGTGCGTCCTTGTGGTCTTTGGCCCTGTACTGGGGCCTGTCGCCCCTCACAGAATGGGTAATCCTGCAACTCAACCGCTGGATGAATTTTGCTGAGAGATCCCTCTACACCTCGGAAGCCGAGTTTGAAAGAACCCGCCAAGCCAGAGAAGCCCAAAATGCGTTTTACGCTTCGCTGTTGAGCATTGTGCCCTTTTTGATTGTGGGCGGATTGTGCAATTGGGGCGTAGAATTTTCTCTGGGTACTGGTTGGGCGGTATCTATGGGTACGATCGCCTGTATTGGTGGCGGCGTGTACGAGCTCGGCCGCCGAGACGGCGAGGAGTCTTAGGGGATTTTGGATTTTGGATTTTGGATTTTGGATTGCTCAAGATATTTGGAGATTTACCATTCTCTAGAATTGATCGTAATCCCAAATCCAAAACTCCAAGTCTCAAATAACTTTGACATTATAATGTTAATGGATTTGTGACAGATATTTTTTTTGATGAACCGCAGAGGGCGCAGAGGACACAGAGAAAGAGCAGAAAAGAGAAAGGAATAGAAGAGAATAGATGGTGTTCATATTTCTTCTAAGGCTTGCTATACAGGTAATCAAACAGAATTAGCCATGTATTTTAACCGTAATTTGACTCAGGATGTTTGCCTAACAGCCGCAGTTGGCGTTCAGTAGCGGTAGCGATTATTTCGGGGTTAAACTGCCACGGCCAAGGCGAAAATTTCTGCGCGATGTTGCGGTGGGAATAATGCACTTGCAGTAAGTAGCGAGTTCCATCTGTTGTCGTATTTCTGCCGCCGGAGTGCCAAATTTCACTGCGGAAAAACAGCACATCTCCTGCTTTGCACAAAACTGGTTCTGGGGAGTGTCCGTTCCAAGTTTCTTCCCCGCGTTCTGGTTTTCGACCAGATTTGTGACTACCAGGAATAATGTAGGTAGGACAGAGGTCTTCTGCGATGTCGCTGAGATAGAAATGGGCTGTACAAATCCATACTGGTAGTTGAAAAGTGCGTTCCTCTTCGAGGGCTCCGCTAACGGCAAACACGCTTTCGGGCAGGGGTACAAACACCTGATCGACGTGGACGCGCCAACCATCATAACCGGGCCCGCTTTTCCACGCAGTCATGCCGATAATATGGCAATCGCTGCCCATTAATGCTTCGGCTAATTCAATTATACCCGGTCGATCGGCATAGGAAAGCCACAGGCGATCGCGATTAAAAACGCACTTAAAATGCTGGTTCAATTCACTCCAACTGCTACCATCGAGTCCGAAGGGTTGCAGGCGATCGAGTGCTTCCTTTGTTTGCGCCACTTCCGACGGACTGAGTACACCAGGCATCAGCGCAAAACCATCTTCGCGCACCGCTTCTACCGCCCCTGCTGTGTCGAAAAGATCACAAGTCTTTTGCCGATAGCTGAAAACTTCGCTTAACGTGCTTGCGTTCATACTTAAAAAAGTAAAATTATTAACTGTTATTAAATTAACACTTATTCTGCTCGATACTTGCATATTATGAAACCAGCCACCCGGTTTCTTGGTACATCAGGACTTACACAAAATTTAATTATTTAGGGCAGGCACTGCTCACATTACGTCTGATTTGGGGATAAATTAAATGAAAGACCAACAAGAACCAACATCATTAAATCAAGCCCGCGCTGCCTTCCAAAAAATCTGGGGATACGACGACTTTCGACCACCCCAAGGAGAAATCGTCGGTAGTTTATTAGCCGGAAAAGATACACTTATAATTATGCCGACAGGTGGCGGCAAATCCATCTGCTTTCAACTGCCAGCTTTGTTACAAACAGGTTTAACTTTGGTAGTTTCGCCGTTAGTCGCACTGATGGAAAACCAAGTACAAGAATTGCGCGATCGCAATTTACCCGCTTCCCTCCTCCACAGTCAATTGCCAACAGCGCAGCGCCGACAAACTATGCAATCGCTGCAACAAAACAAATTAAGATTGCTGTACCTGTCTCCCGAAACATTACTCAGCAAACCTGTTTGGGAAATTATCAGTCAGCCACACATCCAAATCAACGGTTTAATATTAGATGAAGCTCACTGTTTAGTGCAGTGGGGCGATACTTTTCGACCAGCTTACCGCCGTTTGGGAACAGTGCGATCGGCTTTGTTGAAAGCTAAACCAGCAAACAGTAAAATTGCGATCGCAGCTTTTACCGCTACCGCCAACCCGGAAGCACAGCAGACAATCAAAAATGTCTTGCAACTGCAAAAACCCGAAGCATTTTTGCTAAGTCCCTACCGTTCTAATCTGCACCTGCAAGTGCAAACAGTCTGGACGCCGAGAGGACGCAAACAGCAGTTATTAAATTTTATTAAATCCCGACCCAAACAAGCAGGTTTAGTCTATGTCCGCACTAGAAAAGATAGCGAAAGCTTGGCGGATTTGTTGGAAGCAGCAGGTTATGAAACAGCAGCATATCATGCAGGTTTGAGTCCAGAATCACGGCGAAAAATCGAAAACGCTTGGCTGAAAAACGAGCTTAAATTCGTGACTTGTACCTCAGCATTCGGGATGGGAATTAACAAGCCCGATGTCCGGTGGGTTGTTCATTATCAAGCACCTTTGCTATTATCGGAATACATTCAGGAAATTGGTAGAGGCGGACGCGACGGCAAATCAGCGATCGCCCTGACATTGATTAGCGAACCTACGGGTTTGCTTTATCCTGAAGATAAACAAAGAAAGGAATTTTTTCAAGATAAATTGCGATCGCAATACCGAGAAGCTCAGCAATTAGCTAAAAAACTGCCTGTTAAAGGCGATATAGAAGCAGTTTCCCGCGAATTTCCCGAAAGTGCGATCGCCCTTTCTATCTTGCACAGTAGCGGACAATTAACATGGCAAGATCCTTTTAATTATGCGATCAATAAATCTCCCCAGCAAAAAGCAGAAAAATCAACTTTTACTGCAGCGGAAGAAATGGCAAAATATCTCAAACATCGCGAGTGCAGGTGGCAATTTTTGCTGCAAGCTTTTGGGTTTGCAAATGAGGCTAAATTTATGCGGTGCGGGCACTGCGATAATTGCCGGTGATTGGAAATTTACCCTGGGTGGGGGCGGGTTTACGAGATTATTAGTTACAGGCGCGTATTGTTGGTGAAACCCGCCCCTACAGGATATGTACTGCATACAAATCGATCGATTTTAAATTAGTGATATCATGTCCGGTTGAGGGGCCGGGATTTTTGTAGGGGCGGGTTCACCAACAATACCTGCCAATAATTGACCATCCCAAAAACCCGCCCCGACCGGGATAGTATGGTTAATCGCTCGGACATGATATGATTACCGATTACCAAAGAAAGTATAATGATAGAAATAGACACTGCGGCACAGATTTACACAGTAGAAAATACAGAAGAATTCGATCGCAGTAATGTCAATCAGCGATTAGATATTTGGCTGTCAAACCAGATACCGGACTTATCCCGATCGCGAATCCAAAGCCTCATATCACAAGGTAACGTCAAAGTCAACGACGAAACCTGCACCTCGAAAAAAATATCAGTAAAAACGGGCGATCGCATCCACCTCACTTTACCCGAAACCGAACCCACAAAGTTGCAGGCCGAAGCAATTCCCCTGGACATCCTCTACGAAGATGACAGCCTAATTATCATCAACAAACCAGCCGGATTAGTCGTCCACCCAGCCGCCGGACACGCAGACGGTACATTAGTCAACGCCCTGTTAGCGCACTGTCCCCTAGCAGAAATAGGCGGAGTTCAGCGGCCGGGAATCGTACACAGATTAGACAAAGATACAACAGGTGCGATCGCGATCGCCAAAACCGACATCGCCCACCAACACCTGCAAGCCCAACTCAAAACCAAAACCGCCCGCCGCGAATATTTAGGCATAGTTTACGGGGCTCCCAACACCGAAACAGGTACAATAGACCTACCCATCGGGCGGCATCCCACAGATCGCAAAAAAATGGCGGTAGTACCAGTAGAAAAAGGCGGTCGCCCCGCAGTTACTCACTGGAAAATCAAAGAAAGAATCGGCAACTATTGCTTAATGCACTATCAATTAGAAACCGGCCGCACCCATCAAATTCGCGTGCATACAGCGGAGATCAAACATCCCATTGTCGGCGACCCGATGTACAGTTCCAACCGTTCTATCGGCGTCAATTTAACCGGACAAGCCCTCCACGCATGGCGGCTGACATTGCAGCATCCCGTAACCGGAGAATTAATAGAGGCGATCGCGCCTTTACCCGATCAATTCAACACTTTGTTGAAAATATTGCGGTTGCGCTCTCACACTTGATATGTTAGGCAGTTAACACTGGTAATTTCTATGTCTAAATTTGAGAAACTTTGCAAAGCTTACGCCGCATCCCGGCAAGCATACCGCGAATCCTGCGAAGCTTGTCAGGATTTTAGTGACATTTTTATCACGCAAATGAGCGATTATTTGGAATGCCCGATTCAAAAGCAAAATCAGAAGTTTGATGACAATGGCATTCTGTATTTTGATGGTGCGATCGATGTTTGTGAAAATCCCGAAACTCCCGAAAATGGCGATCGCGAAACAGTCGAAATATCTTTGAGTGTTAACAAAGTTATTGACAATTTCATTGTCACCGTTTATCCTTGGGGTCACGAATTCAAGATTCTCATTGATGAACCCAGACACTTTGAAGAAGCTTTTGAATACATTTTTGATAGACTCCAATCTGCTTATACTGGCGTAAGTCTGTTACCGTCAGAACCTGATCCTTTACCTTTTTAATGACTAAAGGCCTTACTATAAACATTTTTCCCCCTGCCTTTTTTCTTGATTAAACTTCTTGCCTAAATTTTTGATGTAATAGGCAAACCGCAGATGGAATGAGAATTAAATAACTTCCACAATAACAATTAAAATTGTAAGTTATTTAATTCGCGATCCGATGAAGGCAGATGCACGCAGAGGAACGCAGATACATTTCAAGATAGGAGAGCAAAGAATAGCTTCAATTCAAGTCTAATATTTATCGGTTAAATCCTGTAGATTGCTCGTTGCCGAACTTCCTTTTTTCCCCAAAAATTATGAGCCCTGAGTTTTGGATTCCAAGTTTATCAAAAAACTCAAACCTCAAAACTCAAGACTCAAAACTCTCTCAGCCTAAAAGCCGATCGATTCAGTCGATCGCCCGACACAAATAATCGCATCAGGGCAGCATCAATTACCGGCGACGGGGAACCATCGTGTCGATATTGATATTAGCCAGAGGCACGCGCTGGGGCGGAGTAGCAGGCATGGGCATATTGCGCGCCATACCCAAATAGTTCGACGGATCGCCAGCTTTCGGCTGCTGTTCTTGAGGAACAAAACGGCGGACACTTGTTTGCCAGATGATTTGCGGGAAGCCAAGCTGCGAACGGTGGTATTCGCTGTAGCGGGGCGTCTTCAAGTTGAAAGGAGTTTCCCCTCCAACTCGCTGAGGCAAAATTCGGCGCTGCTGGTAAGGTATTGTGTCATAACCGAACTTATCCAGGTACTCTTCGCTATTGACCAACTCGTCAATAAAGCCTTGAGGCCCCTTATTGGCTACGACGATCGACCAAGCAATCTTTTCGCGCTCGCTGTACACATCCCGACCCAAAATGCGCTGCACGCACATTTCTACAAATCGGTAATTGCTGTTAGTTTGATAATTCCGCTCCAAGAAAGGAGAAGAAGTCGCCAAACCGCGAATAAAGTCCCGCACAGTAATTTGGCCGAACTTGAGTTGCGACTCCAAAGACGTTTGGCGGTTGCTCTTGAGGATTTGGTGTTCGCTGTAAATCTGGCGATATCCAGCCCAAATCAAATTTTCCATGTCTCCAGACGAGAGCACATTTTCAGTTGTGAAAATTCTCGGCTGCTCGTCGCTCCCCACTTCATAACCAGCAACGCGCTGGTTTTGGCTCTTGGGGGCGTAGCTTAATAAAGGAAGCGCCACGTTAAAATCTCCGTTATCTCAAATTTCAGAAATAGTTGACACCGTGAGCTGCCAGCAAAACGGATACAACTAACCAACATACAGATTAGGGGATTCCCGCAATCTAAATCTGATTTTCCTGAATTTTTGCAACAATCTGTAACATTTGTTGACTGTTGTCAGTGGGCAGTTGGCAGTGGGCAGTTGGCAGTTGGCAGTTGGCAGATTTTAGTCAACCGTAAACAGTCAACCATAAACAGTCAACCGTTCACAGTCAAATAAATTACCAACCCAGAGCCGAATAAAACTCGCTGCCGGCCACTTGATCTGCTGCTGCTTCTGATGTTGCATCCGAGTCTGGTTGCACCCGAATTTCGGTACAAAAAGTCGATGTGCTGAAACCGCCAAAGCGCTTTACGGTACTTGTCCGCATCCGCACGTTCGGATTAGCAAACCAGAAACGCTCGATCGAACTCATCGTCTCGTATTCGGTAATCAGCAGCAGCCCATCCTCATCATCCATCTCAAAACGGCCAGCCACCGGCACAATTTCCGCATAGCCCCGTTCGCGCAACATCAAGCCCTGTCGGGGATTTTCAGGATCGGGGACGATCGCGAACACCGTAGACCCTTTATGATTCTCATCATCCTTATCCCACGCCATCGAGCCGTGCCAAGTCACAAAAGCCCCCCCAGCAGCCCGGCTCGGATCGACTTCGTGCATCTTGCAAATATCGGCGACTCGCGCGTCATCCGCACCCAGCGCCGTTACCTGAATATTTGAATCCCCAATCTCCGCTTGGCGGAAAGCGAGGTGGTGAGTGCTGCGCTGAGAACGCCACTCCCCAGCACTGCTTTGAAAAAACTCCATGGCATCCATACGAACTAGCTCCTTTGGCTTAGGCTTCCCTGTCTTTACGCCTTTTTATGATAAGGCTCCCCTCACTTTGATGTACTTTTGCGACACAAATTAGTTTCAAAATGTCTACTTTGGACATATTGTCAAGGGAATGTTATGATAGTTTACAATGTAGGAGACACAACAAATCCTGCGAAAGGTCATTCCGATCAATTTCGCATTAATCTCAGCAAACTGGAGGAGCGATTTATGGATATGCCTACAACCAACCTCAGCATGGAACAGCAGTTCAAACTTCAAGTGCTGCGCGAAGAAGTCAAAAGGTTAAGCCAAGACCAAGCTCAGGAATACTTGCTCGAAGTTATGCGGCAAAGTATGGTCAAAGAAAACCTGTTCAAGCATTGGATGAAGAATATGTGAACTCTTCGAGCATTTCTTCACAACAATCAGTGGCTTGTATCTGCAAAAAGTACGATCGACTCACATCTTGCACCATTGTCAAGAACAGGCTTTCCGGCCTGTTCCACAAAGAGTGAATTTTCTTGTGGAACAGGCCGGAAAGCCTGTTCCTAAAAAGCTTATTGAGAATGGTGCAACATCTCAGATCGAGCTTTTAATCATAAAATCCAGAATCCCGCTTCCTCCAAGAAAGCGGGATTCTAAATTGACAAAAGTTTTATGCAGTTTTTTTTGTCGCTACCATACTCAGCAAATTAAATCTTTTTAGTCTCAAGTGAGAGAGACGAGAGTTTGTGTAGCCCGATTGTTTCAACCTGTCGGGGACTCAACCAAAACGGCCGCTGACATAATCTAAAGTAGACTCTTCCTTCGGACTTTGGAAAATTACCTCAGTCTTGTCACACTCCACAAGATAGCCAAACCGCTTCCCATCGTCAGAAAGTTTAGCATTGAAAAAAGCAGTCAGGTCAGAAACCCTAGAAGCCTGCTGCATATTGTGAGTAACGATCACAATCGTATACTTCTCCTTGAGTTCCCGCATCAACTCCTCAATCTTAATCGTAGAAATCGGGTCAAGAGAAGCGCAAGGTTCATCCATTAACACTACATCAGGATTAATCGCGATCGCCCTAGCAATACACAAACGCTGCTGCTGGCCACCCGAAAGAGAAAAACCACTTTGCTTCAACTTATCCTTCACCTCATCCCACAAATAAGCTTGGCGGAGCGATTTTTCCACCAGCTCATCCATATCCCCCTTATAATTGTTTACCCTCGCACCGTAAGCAATATTGTCATAAATCGACTTCGGGAAAGGATTCGGCTTTTGGAATACCATCCCAATCTTGCGGCGCACCTCTACAGCATCAATATCAGGAGCGTAAAGATTTTGATCGTAGTAATCAATTCTACCCTCTAAACGAAAACCGTTAACTAAATCGTTGAGGCGGTTAAAACATCGCAGAATTGTACTTTTACCGCAGCCAGACGGCCCAATCAAAGCAGTAATGCGATTTTTAGGAATCTCCATACAAACATTTTTAACCGCGTGAAAAGCGCCGTAAAAAATATTGATATTTTCTGTCCGTAAAATTGTTTCCGTTTGCTGGTCTAAATCCATCATCATACAGCTAATTATCCAATCGAATTTTACAAAATAACAAGAAGGCGAGACTGGGAGACACAGAAAGTAGGAGACGAAAGGAAAAACAGTTAAATTCATCCGTGTATCGGTGTCCAAATCCGTGTCGTGCCCTTCTTCCTTCAATAAACTTTTTGGCGAGTAGCCCAGCGAGAAAGAATACTCGTCAGCAAAACCATAATCACCAAAATCAAAGATGCCGCCCAGGCCAATTCTTTCTGTGCCTTAAAAGGAACCGTTGCAAAGTTGTACACCAAAACCGAAAGACTCGGAGTTGGCTTATCAAATCCAGCCGGCCAAAAAGGCGAATTCAGCGCCGTAAAAATCAAAGGAGCAGTTTCTCCAGCAGCGCGAGCAATTGCCAGCGTCACGCCCGTTAAAATAGCCGGAATTGCCGCAGGCAAAACCACCTGCAATACCGTCTGATAATTAGAAGCACCCACACCAACCGACGCCCATCTAATATCTTGCGGGACGATTTGTAGAGCTTCGTCAGTAGTCCGCACAATCGTCGGCAACATCAGCACAGCTAGCGCCGCACCCCCTGCAATTGCCGAAAAACCTCCCATATTTACCACGAACAAACCGTAGGCAAACACCCCTGCAATAATCGAAGGAACGCCGCTGAGGACGTTGGTAGCAAAGCGTACCCAGCGAGCTACTTGGCCGCTGCTGAACTCCGACAAATAAACTGCTGCTAATACACCAAAAGGAACAGCAATTAAAGAAGCAATTCCTACGGTCATTAACGTACCGACAATTGCATTAGCAATACCGCCTCCCGATAGTCCCGGCGGCGGTGGCAGCTTGGTAAACAAGTCTAAATTCAGGCGATTGAAACCTTGTACGGTGACGTAGGAAAGCACTGCAAACAAAGGCAGCAGAGTGATTGCCAGACCAGCTCCAGCCAGTACAGTCATACCCAGATTAAACAGCGCTTGCGGGCTGTTTTTAACCTTCTTCAAACTGCCTGCTTTCGATACTAAAGGATTCTCATCGGAGACGCTATTTGACATAAACTAAAACTATGTAGGAAATTGGGGCAAAATTCTAGTTGTACTTCGCTCTTACTTGAGAAACAATCCACTCTGCCAAAATATTAACAATCAGCGTCAGAATAAACAGAATTAGCCCAGTGTACATCAGAGCTGCTACTTGCAATCCCGAAGCTTCCGCAAACTGATTTGCCATCAGAGAAGCAATAGTATTTGCTGGAGCTAGCACAGAAAGACTTAACTGATTGGAATTGCCAATTAACAGAGTTGCAGCCATTGTTTCTCCCATAGCGCGACCGAGCCCAAGCATAATTCCGCCGACAATGCCGGAAAAAGCCGCCGGTACGAGCACTCTAAAAATTGTTGTCCAGCGAGTAGCTCCTAAACCTAGAGATGCTTGCCGCAATTCGGGCGGGAGACTTGCCAAAGAGTCGCGGGAGATAGCAGTAATAATGGGCAAAGTCATGATTCCCAATATTACTCCTGCTGGTAACATTCCCGGCCCAACTGGCGAGGTGCTAAAAATCGGCAGCCATCCGAAGTTACCGTTGAGAAACTTGCCGAGAGTGGTAATCATGGGAATCAATACAGCAATTCCCCACAAACCGTAGACTACGCTGGGAATGGCGGCTAAAAGTTCTACTAAAAAAACTAAAGCTGTACGCACTGGCAGCGGCAAAAAATCTTCACTCAAGAAGATGGCAGTCCCTACTCCTAATGGTACAGCAATTAGGAGCGCGATCGCCGAACTGACGATCGTCCCGTAAATCATTGGCAGCGCACCGTACTCTTCTTTAACCGGATTCCAGCTACTGCCAAATAGAAATCCCAAACCGTACTCTTGAATCGCCGGTAAAGCCCTGTAACCAACGGTGAGGGCGATTAGCAGCAAAATTACACCAACTCCTATTCCCAAAATCCGAGTCAGCCAGATAAAGCCTTGGTCTAAGGATTTTTCTGCCCCAGAGCGCGATCTGCTCTGTGATTGAGCGCTGTGATTGTCTGAAATCATAGAAAAAAAACCAAATATATAGTAGCGGAAAATAGTCTGTTTCGGAAAAAGCTAGAAAGAAGCAGAAAGAAAGACCATAAATAAAATCAAAGAGGGGCGGGTTTATTAATCCCCTGACATTTCAACAATTATTTCGGGTAAAACCTGACCATTGTATTTTCAAAGAGGTAAATGGCGATTTACCGTTGGGTGGGGCGGGTCGATCGGATTATTGATTTTAGGCAATTATTGTCGGTGAACCCGCCCCTACACAAATATCTCTCTTGCTTTTTTCTTTCCCCTTTTTTCCAACAGTCAACAGTCAACAGTCAACAGTCAACAATTACTATTTGGCCACCTCAATTTTGTAGTCGGGGCTGATGCCGTCGGCGGCCGCTGCTACTTTTTCTTTAACGTTTTGGGGCAGAGGAACGTAGCCCAATTCAGGGCTGACCTTTTGACCTTCATTCAAGCCGTATTCAATCATGGCCTCGATTGCTTTGGCTTTGTTGGGGTCAGCAACTGTTTTGGGGATGAGCATCCAAGTGTAGCTAACAATAGGATAGGACTCTGCCCCTTCCGGATCGGGAATGAACGCCCGCAGATTCTCCGGTAGTACCACTGCTTCAAGGGTTTTGGCCCCCGCTGCGTCGTTGTAGACTACAAAATTGCCGGCTTTATTCTCCAGGGCAGCAAACTTGATATTGTTGTTCTTGGCGTAGCCGTACTCAATGTAGCCTATAGCGCCAACGGTTTGTTGAATAGAAGCTGTCACACCTTCATTCCCCTTGCCACCAATCTTACCGGCAGAAGGCCACTCTACTGTCTTGCCTTCCCCTACTTTTTCTTTCCATTCTGGACTGATGGCGCTGAGGTGTTTTGTGAATACGTCTGTCGTACCACTGCCGTCAGAACGGTGTACAACTGTGATATTTTGGTCTGGCAGTTTAGCGCCTGGGTTAGCTGCTGCAATTTTGGGGTCGTTCCACTTGGTGATGTTCCCCAAGAAGATATCTGTGTAAACGGCTCTTGGCAACTTCAGTTCGGGTACGTCTGGCAGGTTGTAGGCGATCACGATGCTGCCAGCCGACATCGGCAGCAAGAGCACGCCTTTGTCCGCTGGCACCTTCCCAATTTCCTCGTCACTCATGGCGGTGTCGCTGGCTCCAAAGTCTACCGTACCTTTGGTAAACTGTTCGACTCCGGCACCGCTGCCCACTGACTGATAATTGATCTGTAATTTGGGATTGGCTGTGTTGAAATCTTGAAACCAGCGCTGGTACAGGGGTGCTGGGAATGACGCGCCGGCACCCGTCAGGGCTACGTCTGAGGCTAGGGCGAGTTTGGTGTTTGCTGCTGTGCCTGTGGCTGCAACGGGGCTAGCTGCGGTGTCGCCGGGGCTGGGGCTGGTGCTTGTGTTTGTGCTGGGGCTGCTGCAAGCTGCTACACTGAGGGCGATCGCCATAGCGGAAATTGCAGTAGTCAGACGGTTTGAATTAATCAAGTTAAGACGAAAAAGCATAGGTATACAAAAGCTGCGATCGTTATATGGGTGTCCCGCATCAGCATAGCGCGCAAAAGTAAAGGTTAGGTTAAGAATCTTTACATTTAATGGCAATTTAATATTAATTAATATTATTAATTAAGAGATGATCTTGACAATTGTGATTTCATGAGATATAGGCAAGATAGATTTGTACGGAAACCAGTCGATCGCCCGTTAGCGAAGCCCTCGAAGAGGATCGCGAAAAATTCTCCATTAAATTATCACAAGATCGAAGCTTGAGAACCAGAAAACCATACAATGGTGGTTATTTTGATAGTAGTGCTAGGATTAAGAATTTAAAAGCTGCGGGCATTGAAGCTTGCATCTGACAAATACATTCTGAGGAATGCTGTTTGATGATATAGCAACCGCCCTGACGGTGAGGACGTTCTTAATTGCACAAACATAAACGGTCGATTGCAACTTCGGTCTTCCTTCTTTCTTCTGCTATAATGCCTGCTCCTATTGAATTAATCTGGGCTGTTATTGGTTTGCTCCTGACGATAGGAGGCACTTTTTTGCCTGCATCTGTCACAATCCCGATTGGGTTGTGGGACGATCGAGGACTTCAGGCGTACTCTTTAGGTGTTACCTATCAAATTGGAGCCGTTTTGCTAGTAGGCTGCATGGGGGGAAAAAATGCTGCGGCTCTCTCGCAAATTGCCTATTTGGCATTAGGATTAACTTTGTGGCCAGTTTTTTCTCAAGGCGGCGGCATCGGCTATCTCAAAGAAGCGAGTTTTGGGTATTTGCTGGGTTTTGTGCCTGGTGCTTGGGTGTGCGGCTGGGTGGCTTTTAAGGTGGCTTCGCGGCTGGAATCTATGGCTTTTAGCTGTTTGTGCGGTTTGTTCACAGTTCACGCGATCGGCTTAATTTATCTAATTTTTACTTACTGGCTGCCTCCAGCAAAAAAAACACCTTTATTCGATGAGATTCTTAAATATTCGGTTTATCCTCTGCCGGGACAATTGGCGGTAGTTTGTGCGATCGCAGTGTTGTCATTTACTTTGCGCCGCTTGATGTTTTATTGATTGGGTAATTGGGAATTGGGAATTGGTAATCGGGGATTGGTTGTTGTGTCAAATAAGGTTATACTATACATTGCCCAACGAGAGAGTCATCGCGCTGCGGCTGGGATTGCTTTCCTGCACTGCATTCTGCTCATAATGACACGTGAGATTGGAGTAAATTCTCTCATGCCCGATGCCCCATTTTCTATTGCTTAATTCATGCGTTTTAAAAGAAATCCCTTGTTCTGGGTTGCTGCTGTTATCAGTTTAGTTTTAGACCACCTGGCTAAGTTTTGGGTGGTGCAAAATTTTGAATTGACGGTTCCTCCGCAGACGCAGCCGCTGTTACCCGGAGTGTTTCACTTCACTTATGTTGTTAATACCGGTGCGGCTTTTAGTCTGTTCAGCAATGGCGGGGCGATTTGGTTGCGGTGGCTGTCTTTGGCCGTTAGTGTGGGATTGATGGTGCTGGCTTGGTTCGGGCCGCGAATTAACCGCTGGGAACAAGCTGGCTACGGTTTGATTTTGGGGGGAGCACTAGGGAATGGGATCGATCGATTTGTTTCGGGCCATGTTGTAGATTTTATCGATTTTCGGATCATTCGGTTCCCCGTATTTAATCTAGCCGATGTGTTTATTAATGCTGGGATTATCTGTTTGCTGATTGCAACTTTTCACAGTGCACCGCCGACTCCGAAAAGTCAGGACGATCGCGATTCTATTTCAGACTAACTTTCAACAAGTCAATCGATTTTCGATTTTCGATTTTCGATTTTCGATTAACCACCCACGGGCTGTACCGTTCTCAGGTTTATGGGATGCCGAGCTTTTTTTGCTTAGGCTCGCGAATTAAATAACTTACAATTTTAATTGTTCTTGTGGGATGGGCGTCCCGCCCGTCATGAGTGGACGGGCGGGACGCCCATCCCACTTTCAAGAGTGGAAGTTATTTA
>NZ_JAUBTG010000042.1:0-19837 GCF_036702395.1 Microcoleus sp. D3_18_C2
GCTTTCTTTAGTCGGCGCTCTCCTTTGCCCAGAAAACGCGGATTTTCGACTGTAACACCATTAGAGTCTGTGTAGAACTCTTTGAGCCCCACGTCTAATCCAATAGCATTACCTGTAACTTCAATCTTCTCGGAACGGTCAACTTGAACGCAAAACTGGATGTAGTATCCATCGGCTCGTTTGACTAAGCGTACTCGCTTAATCTGGGTAAGCTGATAAAAATGTAAGTCGCGCGTCCCTTTCAGCTTAAGTTTTCCGATGCCTTTTTTATCGGTAAAAGTGATAGATTTTCGGTCAGTTGCCATCCGCCACCCGGTCGTTTTATATTCGACCGACCGATTGTCTTTCTGAAACTGCGGAAAACCCTTTTTCCCGGTAATTTTATTTTTACAGTTGTCGTAAAATCGGGCGATTGCCGACCACGCTCTTTCTGCGCTTGATTGTCGAGCCATGCTGTTGAGTTCATCGCAAAACGTCCATTCTTTAGCTAAAACAGCACTGTACTTATTCAAGTCATACTTGTTGACTTTTTGGTTTTCCATCCAAAAGCGCAATGCTTTGTTACGGATGAATTGTACTGTTCTAATTGCTTCGTCTACAGCGGCAAATTGCTGCTTTTTTCCGTATGCTTTGAATTCAAAAACTAGCATGACTTCGACCTCATCACGTTTTTCTTATGCTAACAACATCGGCTTAATATCGCTTGAGTTGTTCACAAAGCTTTACACGTAAGTTTCGTATACTATAAAGTTAGTCGTAAAAACTTGGTTCTAACAAAGGAAATGGGAGGCTTTAGCCTCCTTCTGTTTTTCTTCCCCGGACTAAAGTCACGGGGTTTTCATGCTTGATCGTTATAATCGATCAAAACTTCCACCCAGCTTGGTGGGCGCGGAATTGGGTTTCCCAAACGATATAATAGCAGCAAAGCTACTAAATGCACTACAAATAAATAGACAATATTGTTAACTAAAATCATCCCGGCGGCGATCGCCCCAATTGTGTTCAAACTCGGTACATTAAGCCAGCCCAGCTTCACAAACACCCATTCCACCATCTCTGTTACCTGGGCCGTTACGTAAACCCATAGATCCTGACCCACCAACGCTGACAGCAGCCAAAACCGAAAAAAGAAGCCGACAGTACCAATGAGAGCGCCCACACTAATAGAGAGTGACCAACTCGCTTTGCGCCTCCAAAGTCCTCCCAGCGCAACTCCCATAATTCCAAAAGGCATCACGTATAAAATGCTCCGCGTCGGGCCCATGAGTACCGACAGCAGCAAACCCGATACCAAAGCTGCCATCCAAGCTGCTCGGTTGCCCCAGCGCAAGTAAACCAGGGCGATGGGTATCGGAAAAAAAACCCGCAGCAAAGGCCCCAGCGGAAAGTAATAATTTACCAGCCAAATTAAGCTAGCGGTACTTGCCAAAAAAGCCGTTTCTACCAGCCTTAAAGGCGCTTCCCCAGAGATGTGCTTCCCCGGATCGGGATTTGGGCGATCGCCAGTCATTGCTGAAATATCGGCGGTTTGGGGCTCGTTATTTGTACTGGGTGAACTACCCGAATTAGACGCAGCATCTGCTGACAAAAAATCACTCATCCGATTTTAGATTTTAGATTTTAGATTTTACGGGACTGGCCCCCGATACGGCTGATTCCCGGTTTCAGTGTTTGGATGCCTCGCCGCCAAATTTAATATTGCTCGCAGAAACCGGGAATCAGCCAGGAGCGGAAGTCTTACAGCGGATTCCAGGTTTATAAAGTACACCCCAGAAACCGGGTTTCTTCTGGATTTCTCGCCAGAAATCGGTTTTATTCAAGAAACCCGGTTTCTCTGTACTTCACTTACCTGGAAAGTGCTGTATTTTCGATCGATTTTTTCAGCAAACATTTTCAGCAGCATTATTTTTCAATTTTGCCTTCCTGGATTACCAAAACCGAACAAGATGCGTGGTGAACGACATAATTGCTGACACTGCCGAGGAAAGCTTCTGCGAACCCCGTGCGGCCGCGCCTCCCCAATACTATTAAATCTGCGCCCCAATTTTCGGCTGCTTCACAGATACAATGCCCCGGATCGCCGTCCTTTTTGCAGTCAAATTCTACCTGCAATCCTTTTTTTGCTGCAGCGTCGCAGTAATTTTTTAGCAAACCCGAAGCGTGTTTTACGTCGCTTTCCAGCCGCAAACGTTGAGCTTGATAAGCTTGATCCATTAACTCGACATTCATGCCCAAATCTACCGGAATTGGCACTGCCGTCTCCCCCAGCGTGCTGACAGTAACGCAGTTAAATAGCATCACCTGGGCGCGATCGTTCAGAGCTAATTCTAAAGCTTGCGTGAAAACACGGTGGCCCAGTTCAGAATCATCTAAGGCGGCGAAAATTTTCTTAAAACTCACAGCTTTACCTCCTGCAGGAAATCATTAATATCACTTAGTTAACAGAGAGTGCTTTTGAATTAGATTCAATAAAAGCAAACTCTGATACTTCTAGACTAACAGACGCTCTAAGGCGTGCAGGTCGGGAATGCACAAAACGTCACGTTCGCGCTGAATAGTTCCTTTTTTTTCCAGCTTGCTGAGCACTCGCGTTACTGTTTCGCGAGCCAGCCCGCTGAGGCTGCTTAATTCTCTGTGTGGCAGGTTCGGTATTTCTGTACCTCCTGTTTCCAGGATTTTTTTGCCTTGCCCTTCGGCCAAAAATAAGAGAATATCTGCTACTCGCGAGGTACTGTCGGACTCTCGTAAACGCAGGCGGCGGTTGACTTGTCGCAGGCGACGCGCCATCAGTTGAGCTAGGCGAATGCCTGCTAGAGGCTCGGTATGAATGAGCTGCACAAAATCCTGAGATGGCATATTGCCGATCAGTGTCGGGGCTAGGGTGATCACATCTGTCGATCGCGGTGCTTCTTCGATCGCGGCCATTTCCCCGAATAATTCTCCTTTCCCTAAAATATTCAGTGTTACTTCTTTTCCGTCTAGGTTGTAGGTGCGAATTTTCACCCAACCATCCAATATAAAATACACTGATGTTCCCCAGTCATTTTCGAGTAAAATCACTTGATTTGACGGATGACTTCGGGTAACGATGTGGACAGTTGCTCTCTCGATTACAGGATCGGGTAATCCTGCAAAAAAAGGAGTAGAAACTATCAATTGATTTATATTAGAATTCGGGTCTCGGGTGTTAAAGCGGTCTTCCATGAGGCCATCATTTTAATTTATGCGCTTGAGCTGCGCTGGGCAGTTACAAATAGCTTGCAGCCGAGTCATTCGATTTGAGATTCCAGATTTGAGAAACAAGGATCTAAAATCGGCAATTTTACCTCTAAAGTTTTGCGGTCAAAGGCTCAATATGGTAATTAATAGCCTCAAGCTCTGATTGGGAGCTAGAAACTAAAGAATATACCATAATTTTTTAGATACATACCACTGAGCAAATTTTATTAACAAAATTTTAGCTATGTGGCAAACGACTGAGCCGATCGAATTACCTTTGAAAGCACTTCGCGAAGACAAGCTTAACACTGCTGAGAGATTTGTTGTCACTCGGCCTTGCTTTCGAGAAGGCAGAATCCACGATCGCAAGGGGTGCCACGGCAGACAGATCCCAAATCCGAGCAACTGCCTAGAATCTGGCCAATGTCAGCACGATCGGCAAAATCCACAGACATTGCAAGCCTAAATACTGGCGCTCTTGGCGAGCGAAACCCTCCCACTTCCCAGCAAAATTTTCTGCTACCCAAGATTATTGTACCATTAGTATCTAGCCATGAATACAGATAATAGGCTATAATTAAAGGTTACTCAAATCCAGTATACGGGGATAATCCCGAATCTCGGTATCCCAAATCGCAAATTGTTTGAGGTTTTTTCCAAGTCGGTGAAAAATGAAGAGACAGTGGCGCGCAGACATCCTAACGAAACTCGCGGTGACAGTGTGGGGCTCTTTGTTCAAGCGGGTGAAGGCAAAAGTTGGTCGGGATCACAGCTATTCCGAGCAGGAATCAGCCTCCGGGTCAGGAAACTCGCCCCTGAGTCGCAGAATTTGAAAGCACTTGCAATTGATAGAAGCGGGCATTTGGTGCGGAAGTACCGGTTAACCTATGATAGGCAATAGAAGTTATCCGAAGACAAAAGGTTAATTAACTGTTGTCAGAAAATATTAGTGAATTATTGAGCGAAAGCATCCAGGATACAAGCCCCCGGATTCATCCGTCCAGAAATAAAAAACCTGTATCCGAGAAACTTGCCGAACGTATTTATCTCGCGCAAGTCAATGCTTCAATCTAAAATCTAAAATCTAAAATCTAAAATCGATTGACTTCAGTCTTTTGTCGGTAAAGTTTCTCCCAAGCCGCATTCCCAGAGGTTCCGCCCTTGAATTCTCAGAAGTACAAAATTCAAGCACTGATTGCTGAGATAGACGAGGTACTCAGCAAGCCCGCACCCCGCTTGCCTTGGACGGGTTCTCTTGATACTGTCCACCAGCGCCAACTTTTAGAGCGAGTTCGCGCTTATCTGGTTTCCTCAGACTCAAAGCTAACGGCCCCAAAGGCCGCGGCCCGCCAAAATGTCCGCCCCGAACCAGTTCCAGTACCCAAAGTGCCTCTGCCCCCCCCTGGCCCCTCAGCAGCAGAGCAAATCATGCTGGCAGTAACCGGAGAAATCAGCCACCTGCGTTCCAGCCTGACAGGGCCGCTCCAAGAAGACATAGAAGCTCTGCGGCAAGAGCAGCAAGCTCTCATTCAAGAAATCAAACAGCTAGAAGCAAAACGGCAGCAGCAACAATCCCTAGCTCAGCAACAAGCCAACCAACAGCAAATCATTGCTGAATTTTTGCAGGTACTGAGTGCCCGCTTGGAAGAAACCTTGACTAGCGATTTCTCCCAAATTCTAAATTCCCTAGAAAATCAGTTATTGCAAAGTATCTCAGCACCATACTCTTTGGGCAGTGCGCCTGATGAAGAATCGGCTATTGACGTAACACTTCACCGACAAACCTCAGAAGAACACCCGCTGCTGACGCCGGCTCAGAGGTTGGAGCAAATGCAACTTTTCCAATCTCATGCTGACAGTCTGCTGATGAGCCTCGATTCGAGGATGGCTATCGTGTTCGAGGCTTTGCAAGCAAATCTGCAAAGCTATCAAGCTTCCTTGAGACAAGAACTCGAAAATATGTACGGTTTGAACCAGCAGAGCGAGGCGATGTTCGCGGCTTTGGTCAACCATTTAGCTGCACAGTTGGGGCGAGAAGCTTCTTCCTACGTTCAACAGCCGATCGATTTAGCAAATAATCTCGAAACCGTCACCCCAACCGCAGCCGATCGATCTTCTGTCGCTCCCGCCCTTTCAAATACTCCGATCGAACACTCAGCCCCAGAGACTCAGACGGGAGACTCGGTGCAGTCCATTCGCACCGGCGAATTCGGAGAACAAGACAGATTTCCCTACGCCGGTACAGAAATTTCTCCGCAATTCAGACAGTTGAGGCGCGAACGCGATCGCATTCAAGCCCCAATTATGCTCCCGGAGTTGGAAGATAATTTGTTGGGTTCTACACCCGAAACATCTCAAAATTCAACTCTAGATACGGGGGAAGAATCGGACAATAGGTTTACAGAAACAGACGAAGAAATTGAGGATTTGTATGCAAGTTTGTTCGCGGGAGAAGCGGTTCCTGAAGTAGAATTACAAGTTGAAAGTTTCCCTGTAGAAAATACTGAAATTGAGACCCAAACTGAAGGTTTAGAATACCAAGCGACGACGGATCGGGAAACTGCCGAATCGCTAAAAATGACCGAAGATTTGTTTGTAAATCTGCTGGATGAAGGCGAATCTTTGGAA
This sequence comes from Microcoleus sp. D3_18_C2, assembly GCF_036702395.1. Taxonomy (NCBI): domain Bacteria; kingdom Bacillati; phylum Cyanobacteriota; class Cyanophyceae; order Oscillatoriales; family Microcoleaceae; genus Microcoleus; species Microcoleus sp. D3_18_C2. The sequence continues at coordinate 5,848 of NZ_JAUBTG010000042.1, forward strand.
GAGATTTTAGGAGATGAAGATTCAGAATTTGTAATGGGGAATTCTGTAGAGTCTCTAACTTTAGATAGTGCAGATTTATTTGAACCGCAAGTGGCAAAAGTACCTCAAGTTTCAGCACCACCACCCTCAACTGCTGAGGTGAAAATTGACGGGGACGATCGAGAAAATCTAGAAACGGGTCAAAACCAAGGTGAGCAGTTCGACGCTGCGATGCCTGAATCGCCACCTTTGCCGTTGAGAACGCCAGCCGAAATTAGCCCAAACCTCCCCAGTGCCGAGTCTCATGTGCCAAGTATCGGTGAGGTTCAAACTGGCGAGTCCGGCACTTCGTCGCAGCGACTCGATGAGGAGTACATCCAAGCTTCGCCGGACGAGGATTTGCTGCCGATCGAGGAATTAGAAGATGACCTCGATCGAGCTCTAAATTTGGACAACAACACTCTGGAACTTTTGGAGGCAGACCTCTACAATCTGGAGGAAGTGGAAAATACTAGCTCCCGGCGATCGAATTTCTCAGTCGCTAACAGCTTGGATTTATCGGCGAGTTCCCCCGAAGGCATTGCAAACAATCCCTTTGCCGAGGTGGCAGAGGAAGAACTCGGCACGCTGGAGGATTTGTTCTCCGATGTTTTGGAACTATCCTCGGATGATCAACCTTTTGTTTTGGAAGACGAACTTGAGGATGATTTGTTGGCTGAGGAAGACGACTCGAATTTGACGCTAGACGAGATTTTGGCTAGTTTGACCGAAACCGATCGACCTTTGACTGATTCTCCCCCTCCAGAAACTGCCGAAACTAACGAACTGCGATCGAGTCCTCCAGAAAGTCAAAAAAAAAACCTAATTTCGACAGAGAGTAAAGCAGGAGTTGTTGAGGGGAAAACCGATTTTAGCGAGTTTGCCGAAACACAGCAGCAAGACTCGGCTGGGCATTCTGCAGCAGGTGCGATCGCCCCATCCCGACAACGCCGGAATTCTAGCTGGTATTTGGGCATTGATTTTGGTTCCAGCGGCCTGTCTGCGGCTTTACTCGATCGCACCAGTGGCGAATTGCACCCGATTTACTGGGAAGCATCGCAGGCTGAGGCTTGGCCAGCAGACGCCAGTTGTCGGATTCCCTCGGCTGCGGTGCTGACCCAAACATCCCCAGGTAGCCCAGGGTCAGAGGTGACAGTCAAGTCGGTGGGATTCCGACCCCAGGCTTTGCCTGCAGGAGAATTTTTACTGGAAAATTTTAAATTGCCTCTAAAGGTGGGCATTCCTTATCAGCGGGAGGCTGCTGGGATGTACGAACCGCTGTTGCAGTGGGATCCCTTGCAGGCTTTTTCGATCGCCTTGCCGCTGCAATGTGTGCGGGCGCTGCTGGCTACTTTGAATCCGAGTTTGCGGGGACAAAAATTTGCCGAATCGGGGGAAATTTTGGATTCTGCACCAAGGGCGAATTTTGCAGGATTGCCAGTTTCTAATTTAATTTGTAGGGCTTCGGGACTGACGCCAGAAACTCTTGATGCGGCGCTTTTAGACTTGCAGGGTGTAATTTTGGGGACTCCGGCCGGCTGGTCGGATGTTTATCGGTTTAATCTGCGGGAGGCGGTTTTGGGTGCGTCTCTGGTGGCTTCTGGTTCGCAAATTTTTGTGGTGGAAGATGCGATCGCCACTTTGCTTGCTGCTGTAACTCCTGTGAAAAATCGCATGGAAGTCGAGTCGTCAGCCGTGGATTCTGCTAAGGGCACTGAAGAAGCTGCACCGCTGACTGTGAATGCTTCGTCTTTTAGCGGGGGAACTTTGATTTTGAATGCGGGGGCGGCGACGGTGGAATTAGCTTTAGTTGAGTTGCCGTCTAATCTTCAAGATTTAACTCGTGCTGATTTTACTTGCCACAGTTTTGATGCGGCTGGCGATGCTTTCGATCAGGATATTATCTGTCAGTTGTTGGCTAAAAATGAAACTTGGGGAATGTCGATCGATTTGCCACGTCCTGGCCATCCCGATTTGCCGAGTCGCTATCAATTGCAGCAGCGGTTACAAGGTTCTGCTTTTGGCCTGCAATTGTTAGAGGCGGCAAGGCAAATAAAAGTTATTTTGCAACATCAAAAAAGTTTTGCTTTGGATATTGGTCAGCAGCATTGGGATGTGAAGCGCAAAGATGTAGAAAGTCTGGTTTTAGTGCCTTTTGTGCAGCAGTTGAACCGTGAATTGAATGCTTTGCTCAGCCGCGCGGGAATGTCGCCGGCGGGGATTAATCAGGCGATTTGTGCGGGGGGTATGGGTGCTTGGCCTGCGATTGCCCGCTGGTTGCGGCAGAAGTTGCCGAATGCGATCGTGGTTCAAGACCAGGAATTGCAGGGCGATCGAGATATTTTTGAGATTCACAATTCTGCATTAAATTCTGTATCTCAAAGTACAAATTCCCAAAAAATTGGTCGAGTTGCCTGCGGGTTAGCGAGTTTGGCTCTCTATCCTCACATTTTGGATGTGTCGCAGCAGCAGTACAGCGACTTTTTTCTGCTGTGGGAATTAATGAAGGTTTTGGGCGGGGAAACTTTGAGCTTTCAGGAAATTTTGCAGTTGTTGGAGGGCCAAGGCGTGAATACCCGCACCTGCGAACCCCGGATTTTGCGGATTTTGGAAGGAAATTTGCCGGCGGGACTTGTGCCTGCGGAGGAAGATTTCATCCTGCTTGCCGAGGAGTCAAGGCAAAATCCTGATTGGGAAGAAATTTGGGCTGAGCCGCTTTTCTTTGAAGATGTCTCACGCGGTTATCGTTTGAATCTCGAACACGCCTTTGTTGTTCGCAAATATTTAAGCAAACTCGCCTCTAGCAGCCAGCAAAAATTGTTAGAACCGCTAACACTTGCTTGGGATGTTCGCACCGATATTTATCGCTAAACGGCAAAAAACCCGGTTTCTCAGTAGAATCCTCCCTGTCTTCCGGGAAGAGTCCTAGCCGAAACCAGGTTTTTTTGCGTCCCGGACTAACTTTTTTCTGTAAATTTACGTAAGTTTACAGAAACTTTATACGTTTTTATAAAAAATACATAGAAACTTTATAAAAGTGTGATTGCTTTTTAAAGATTGTGCAAAGCTGAGTATTTCAGGTTCAGCAGATTTGGGATGGCTAATAAGATGGACGTAAGAGATCGTTAAAGTTGAGACAAATGATATGAAATTTCCGATGGGTGCCTCGTCGAAATCATTATTATCAGAAATGATGTCGTTATGTTTTTCAGAATCTACTTACAATGTCTGTGTATCAAAACAACACGCTCACCGATCCGTAACGAGCAAGGTAAAACGGTCGATCGATATTTTGGGTGCGCTGCTGGGACTGGCAATTGCTGCTGTGGTGGCGGTGCCGGTGGCTGTGGCGATGCTATTGGACGATCGGGGCCCGCTGCTGTACAGTCAAGTCCGCTGCAGCTTCCAAGGGCGACATTTCAGAATGTGGAAATTTCGATCGATGGTTGTCGATGCAGAAAAGCTCAAACATTTAGTTAGCAACCAAGCCAACGGTCACATTTTTAAGAATGAAAATGACCCGCGAATTACCCGCGTCGGCCGCTTCTTGCGGTGTACGAGTTTGGACGAGTTGCCTCAATTCTGGAACGTGTTAGTCGGCGACATGAGTTTGGTGGGAACTCGACCGCCCACTCCTGATGAAGTTGCTGCCTATGACGATTTTCACTGGCAGCGTTTAAATGTCAAACCCGGGCTGACTGGGGAGTGGCAAGTCAACGGACGGTCTGGAGTTAAAGACTTTAACGATATTGTGCAGATGGATCTCGACTATCAGGGCAAGTGGTCTGTTGTCTACGACATCACTCTGATTTGCAAAACAATTTGGGTGGTCTTCAGCAAAAACGGTGCGTGTTAGATAGGTAAGTTGTTTTGGGTTGTTTTTTTTATTATTTTAGGAAAAAACTGGGGATGAAATAGTTGGGAACTGATTAAATATATGTTAATAGAATTAGCGATTGGTGACGCTTACGGTGCGGGTTTTGAATTTGTTGACCAGCAGACGATCGAATTGTACAACAATCTCAACGGTTACATCAAGCATCCCCGTCACGATATCCCGCCTGGATGTTACACAGACGATACGCAGATGAGTTTAGCCGTTGCAGAAGCTATCGTCAGCCGAGAACCTTGGACACCGGAACTTTTAGCGAGCAAATTTGTTGCAGCTTTTCACCGCGATCGGCGATTTGGTTATGCTGGAAAATTTTACAATTTTTTGCTACAAGTTCAAGGCGGAAAAGAATTCTTAGAAAAAATTCACTCTGCTAGCGATAAAAGCGGCTCTGCGATGCGAGCAGGCCCCATTGGCATTTTTCCTACTATTGAAAAAGTCATCGAAAATGCCACCATTCAAGCTGCAATTACCCACAATAGTCCAGATGGCATTAATGCAGCTATAGCGGCCGCTTTGATGTCCCATTACTTTATTTATCAGCTAGGTTTAAAGAAGAATTTGGGAAATTTTCTAGAAAAGCACGTCCCTGGTGAGTGGTCGATACCTTGGCAAGGACAAGTCAGCGTTAAAGGTTTGGTCTGTGTTAGAGCAGCTATTACTGCGATCATGCGAAATGATAGTATGAGCAAACTGCTCCAAGATTGCATTGCCTTTTCTGGAGATGTGGATACAGTAGCCACTATTGCTTTAGCGGCTGGTTCCTGTAGCAGTGAAATTGCCCAAGACCTGCCAGAAAATCTGGTACAAGGATTAGAAAATCAATCTTATGGCAGAGATTATATCATAGAACTGGATCGACAGTTAATGAATTGCACGATCGACTTCTGACCGAAAGCATCCAGGATACCCGCCACGTGATTCATCCGTCCAGAAATAAAAAACCTGTATCCGATGAAACTTGCCGAACGTATTTATTCGTGGGGTCAATGCTTCAATTCTAAAATCTAAAATCTAAAATCTAAAATCTAAAATCGATTGACTTCTTCCTGATATCTGTTACATCCGTTAAATCCGCATTCACGGCGCGTTGCCGAACTTCTTTCTATTAAGATTAAGGCCAACTGTCACAAATAGGGTTAAATTTTATGTATGTAGTTGCGCTTGGGCGCTCTTTCTTAAGCTAAGAGCGCTAAAGCGCAACTACATACCTTTGTTTAATTTTCCAGTTTGCCTTAGCCGTATCTATTATGAATTTGCCTAATTTGATTACTTTTTCTCGCTTACTGGGAGTGCCTTTTCTGCTCTACGGTTTGTACGACCCAAGCGCGCAAAGCCGCTGGATTTGCACCGCAATTTTTGTGATAGCTGCGGCTACTGATTGGCTGGACGGCTATTTGGCTAGGAAGTTGAATCAAATTACGGATTTGGGTAAGTTTCTCGATCCTCTGGTGGATAAATTGTTGGTGCTCGCGCCGCTTTTAGTGTTGATTGAGTTGGGGAAAATCCCGGCTTGGGGAGTGTTTTTGATTTTTGGTCGGGAGTTGACAATTGCGGGGTGGCGTGTTAATAAAACTACGATTTCGGGAGCTAATATTTGGGGGAAGTTGAAGACGGTGAGTCAGATTGTGGCGATCGCACTTTTAATTGCTCCTTTGTCTGAAGCGTGGAATTTTCCCGCATTAATTGCTTTTTGGGTTTCTGTGGCTTTAACTTTGATTTCTGGCGCTATTTATCTGTGGCCGGAAAAGACTGGTGAGGAAAAGTAAGCTACCTTCTTGATTACTTGTTCCCAAGCTATTCCTGGTAACGAGTTTAATTCCTATTAAACTAAGCCGAAATCAAGCGATCTTTCGGTTGAGGAATAGAACGCCCCAATTCCTGAGCCGTCTCAATCCACTCCTGCATAACAATCTCTATATTTTGTAGTGCTTCTTGATAAGTTTCGCCATCTGCAGCGCATCCTGGTAATTCCGGCACTTCGGCAATAAATACTTGGTCTTCTTGACCAGGAATTTCTTGATGGTACAAGCCCCCGGATTTATCCGTGGAATCAATCCAAAATCGAAAATCTAAAATCCTCAAGCCCCCGCATTTATCCGTGGGGTCAATCTAAAATCTAAAATCTAAAATCTAAAATCGATTGACTCCAGTAGAGGATAATTTCATAGCGAAGCATCGTTTGCACCTCCTAGTTGGTGTTTGAGAATTACCTCACGAATTTGCCTGACTTGATAGGCTTTGGCTTGCGAGCCTTTGGGTTGAAGATTTAGGATTTCTTCAACACCATCTTTAGCAAATACAGCATATTCCATGTATATGTAGTACACACAAGAAAAGCGATCGCCTGCTGTTTGGTGCGTCGCCACCCGTCAATCTTCAAGTTTTATCCAATATCTCGGAGCGACGCACCCTACCGATTAACTATTAAAATCATCAGTCCTCTAAAGAGGACTTTTGCTATTAGCCGGGGGTTTAAACCCCCGGCGGACTGGGGGAAAAGCGAGGTTTATCAAGATTACTTCCCCTTAATAATGGCTCCCAGATTTCCGATAGTGCACCGCTGTCACGCCGTCATTTTTCAGCAAATGACCGTTTTCAACTGCTGCATAAACTACCCAGTGATCGCCGCATTCCATCCGACTTATCACTTCGCATTCGAGATAAGCTAGAGCATCAGTCAAAACCGGACAGCCGTTGCTAGCTTCCATTGTTTCGACTCCCGCAAATCTGTCTTCTCCCGGAGCAAAGTTTTTCATGAAATACTTCCGCAACTGTCGCCCTTCGGCTAAGATATTCAGCACAAACTTATCTCCGGCGTACATCAAAGCTTCGATCGATCGATCTTTCGCCACCGCAATCGTCACACCGGGCGGATTAAATGTTGCTTGCGACACCCACGAAGCCAGCATCGCACTGGCTACCTCCCCCCGCTTCGCCGAGAGTACGCACAGCGAACCAACCAATCTCCCTACTGCTTGTTCAGTGCGATCGCTACCGGCTGCTAACTGCGGTTTCGGTGCCCGCAATTTTTGCGATCGAATCAAAGCTTGAGCAAAATCCGTTCCCGCTTCTTTGCACTCGTGAATCGTCGCCGCCGTCGGCTTAAACTTGGCTCGAATCGGCTCAAATCCAATTCGATAGCCAGCATCTTTCAGCTTGTTTTCCACTAAGTCGATCGCCTCTCCACTCCAGCCAAAAGAACCGAAAACCCCGGCTAATTTGCTCTTAGTTGCGGTAGATAAAACAATTCCCAAAGCAGTTTGAATTTGCGTCGGAGCGTGTCCTGCTAGCGTGGGAGTTCCGATGATAAATCCCGCGCATTTTTCGATCGCCTCTTGAATTTCTCCCGGTTCGGCAAATTCGCAGTTGATAGTTTCCACCGCAACGCCGGCTTTAGTAATTCCTTTGGCGATCGCCTGCGCTAAAGTAGCCGTATTTCCGTAAGCCGAAGCATAAATCAAAGCAACTGTCAAGTCTTTTGAATTTTGTTGCTGGCTCCATTCCCGATACAAATTGCTCAGTTCATTAAGGCCGTAACGGACGATCGGGCCGTGACCGGGAGCATAAAATGCTGCGGGTAAATCGGCGAATTTATCCATTGCCGTCAGCACTTGTTTTGCCTGAGATGCGTGCAGGGAATCGTAATAATAGCGCCGATCTTCGCTGTAAACGCTCCACCCTTCATCAAATACTTGGTCGCCGCAAACGTGAGCTCCAAATAGTTTGTCAGTGAACACGATTCGAGTGTGCGGATCGTAGGTGCAAAGTTGGTCAGGCCAGCGGGGAGTCGGAGTCGCGATGAATTTTAAGGCGTGACCTTTTCCTAAGTTGAGAGTTTCCTCTCCCCGAACGACCATAATGTTTAATTCTTGGTCGGGGAAAGCGGCGCGCAAACTAATTGCTGCTGGATTCGTGCAAACCAAAGCTGCTTCAGGAGCTAATTCTAACAGAGCTTTAATTGTTACTGATCTGTTAGCATTGAAATGCCCCAAAATTATGTAATCCAGCTTGGTCAAGTCCACCCGTTGCTGTAAAAAATCGATGTAATTTTGAGTAAAAGATTCCCCCGGCGGATCGAACAAAGCAGTTTTGTCAGCTTGAATAATATAGCTATTGGCTGTCGTCCCCTTTTGCAGCGAATACTCGACTTCAAATTTGAGTCTGTCCCAAGTGCGCGATCGCACAATAAAAGTATCGAGTGCGATCGGGATAAACTGCACATCGCGGGGTTTGGCATCCGATGCGAGTCTAGGAGTCAAAGTATTAGTCATTTATTGCACCTATGAGAAACTGAACTACAGAACTTCTTTTGATTTCGTGCCAAAACTTGGTATCTACAATGTCAAACCTTGCACCTCTACCCTGTAAATTGGTATCCAGGTCAATCAGAAATTCCCTGGTTTTCAAATCGTCGCCAATTTGGATAAAGCTCACTCCAATTTCTTCATCTTTATCTATTTTATTTGCCGCACTTACAAGAATTTCGGCAACAGCAGCGGTATTTTCGGGTTTTTGATCTAAAACTGCAACAATTATTGTTCCGTTTTTCCCTTTGGCATTTGGTTTGCTTGCAAAATAATCACTAAAAGTTGCTTTCAGAGCTTCTTCCAAATTAATTGCAGTGGGGTTTTCTGAATCCGGTTCCGTATTTTGTCGCTGCAAAATTTGAGCTAACCGCGCAACATTGGAATTTTGATACTTCCACATAGGAGTAGAAGCTTCGTAAACGGTGATGCCGTCGCTGTCAAATTGCTGACATTTTTTTGCTAAGTCGATCAGAGATGCCTGTGCTTCTACCCAATCCTCGTACCAAGGATGGTGAGGGTCTCTGCTGGCATCGCTTCTGGCAATAATAATTGTGTAATCTCGGTCTTCTAAAAGATTGGCAGGCATTGGCAATTCCCCTATTAAAATGAAGTCTAAATGACAACGGTTTGCCCGGTTTGCTGCTGGTGGCGCACCCAACACCCAGAAGCCGGTAAGGTGCGCCACAAGCACCCAAAGTTGAGAGTTTTTGGCTAGCCAGTTGTGTCCTGGACTGTAATTGTAGGGTGCGTCAGTAGATAGTCGATGATGAAGTCGAATAAAACATCGGCTGACGCACCTTACTAATACGTTTGGGGTATGTTGACTCAGACAGTCAATCAATATATCGTTGAATTTCCCCTTTGCACCTGACAACAGTCAACTGTCAACTATCAACTGACAACTGTCAACCGTCAACTGACTTCCTAATAGTGATTTCCCACTTTGCGGTGGTGAACAGCAGGCAGTGCATCGGGATTGGATACGCGGCCGCTATCAACGATCGCATATACGATATGATGATCCGAAAGTTCCATCCGGCTGACTACTTCGCATTCCATGTAAGCTAAAGCATCTGTCAGAATTGGAGAACCGTTGGTTGCTGGTTGAGTTTTAACTCCGGCAAATCGATCGGCACCAGGAGCAAAACGCTTTAAAAAGTGCCTCATCAAAGTTTGATAATTGCCTTCTTCCAGCACGTTGAGAACAAATTTATCTCCCGCGCGCATCATCGATTCGATCGCCCGATCCTTCGCAACTGCTATTGTTAAACCCAGCGGTTTAAAGCTGGCTTGCGTTACCCAAGAAGCTAGCATCGCACCGCTAACCTCGCCTTTTTGAGCGGTAATGATGTACAGTCCGCCGCTGATTCTTCCCAAAGCTTTATCGAGGTCGCTGTCGAGGGATTTCATCTGTTTGACTGCTTTGTCCCGCGTCAGCCACTGTCCTAAGTCAGTGCCGGCTTCGTCGCAAAGTTGATAACTCGCTTCAGTCGGTGATTCTTTAATTAAAATGTTGGGAAATGCTTCTTTTAAACCCAACTCTTTGAACTTGTTTCGCAGCGGGTAAATCGATGCGTCATCGCCGCCGCCGGATTCACACAAACCGAAAGATTGTTTGTTGTTAGCTGCAACTAAAATTGTGTTGATTGCGGCTTCGGCATTTACAGCAGCAGTACCGCCACTCGGTGGCGAACAAATTACGATACCGGCAGCATTACTGACAAGTTCCGCAACTTCTTGTAAGTCGGCGATTCTCAAATCCATCATTTCCACAGCGACACCTGTTTTGGTGATACCGTGGGCGATCGCTTGGCTGAGTCGATCGCTAAATCCGTAGTCGGAGGTGTAAAATACCGCTACAGTGGTTTCTGCCTTAGCTTGCGCTTGGCTCCACTTTTTGTAGCGTCCGGTAAGTTCCACCACATTGTGCCGCAGCAGCGGCCCGTGACCGGTCGCAACTGTACCGATTTCTCCCAATTCTGCCATCCGCTTCATCGCAGCGAGTACCGATCGAGCATTGGGAGCCATCAAACACTCATAATAAAAGTGGTAATCTTCCTCAACTGCTGCTAAATCGTCATCGAAGGTGCTGTCGGAACAGTAGTGCATCCCGAAAGCATCGCAGGTGAACAGCACTTGAGTTTTGCTGTCGTAGCTGAAAATAGTATCAGGCCAGTGCAAGTTCGGCGCTGATACGAATTCGATAATGTGGCCGTTTCCTAAATCTAGTTTGTCCCCGTTTTTTACTACCAATCGCTCAAATGGTTGGTGTACAAGGTTTTCTAAAAATTGAATTGCTACTTTCGCCCCCACGACAATTGCTTGGGGTGCCAGCGCCAGCACGTCTTTGACTAAACCGCTGTGGTCTGGCTCGGTGTGGCTGATAATTAGATAGTCAATCTCTTTGGGGTCAATTTCGCCCGTTAGAGTTTCCATGTATTGCTGGCGAAACTTCTCGTGCGAGGTATCGACGAGGGCCGTTTTTTCACCGCGAATGATGAATGAGTTGTATGTTGTACCGTTTTTGAGTCCGAATTCGATGTCAAAGCGGTCTCTATCCCAATCCAGGCATCGAATTGCCGTTGTGTCAGAGGCAATTTCGACTTTTTCCACCGTCAATCTGCGTTGGACTCGTTCAGTCAGCGCTACCATCAGTGCCTCCTTGTCTTTTACCCATTACCTTATTGTCTTCATTCTGACACGTTTTTTTTGTAAATCTTTATAAAATTTCCTATCACTCAGTTAAGCATCCCAAAACTGATCTCTATGTATTGACAAAAACCTAATATGTGTGCTATGGAAACCAAGTTCGATCGCCCAACCGATCGAACTTGGTTTTGCATGGAAATTGTGATCGAGCAGTCAGTTAGGATCGCGAATTAAATAACTTACAATTTTAATTGTTATTGTGGGATGGGCGTCCCGCCCGTCCACTCATGACGGGCGGGACGCCCATCCCACTTTCAAGAGTGGAAGTTATTTAATTCTCATTCCTTAGTTAGTACCAACTTAAAAGCTGTACAAAATGTGCAGTAAGACGATCGAATAAAAAAAGCCCAAATCCACAGGGCAAAATCGATTCAGTGAAGTAAAGCTATGTCCGAAAGTTCCTTTGATAAAACTAAAAACTGCCCAAAATATACCGAATGTCAAATTGCCATCTTGGTTTGATTCCCCCATCTTGGGGGCGATCGCTAAACCCACCTTTTGGTTAATCTTAGCATTGCTCCCAGTCTGGGCGAGTTGGCAGATTTGGCAACTGTTACGTTTTTACAAAAAATTAAGGATTAAGTAGGTAATAGCAAAAAACACTAAGCTGTTGCGGCCTTTAAATTGTATGTCCAAAAAAATCAAAGTCTTGTGGGGAGTAAGGGTTGGGCGTCCAGCCCGCCCTGAATATACAATTTAAATGTGCAACAGCTTAATATCCAATCGATAATTTTCGGGGCGAATTTTTACCAACAAGAATTGCCCAAAAACTACGCTCTCAAAAACTCCATCCCAATGGCAAATCGCCATCTATTTTTTTCAAAATATAGCAATCCTCGCATCAGTTGTAAAAATATGTAGGGGTAGTGCTAAGAGTGACTACCCCAGCCTGCATCGGGGCAACCGGGCGTTGGTTTTTCCCTACAAGAATTACACAAATCATTTAGGATCGCTATACAAGAGTTCAAGGTCGTACTCGAATAACGCGCGTAGCATCTAAGAGTACGACCTTGAAATGGTTCTATAAGACCGAACTAGCAAATGGGTTGGAGGCAACGAAACTAGGACCTACCCCAGCAATAAGATTCGGGTCAGTACCACCCACAATGGGCGCTGTAGGTGAAGGAAACCAGTTCTGCGTGGCATTGACTGTCATAGTAGGATTAGCGATCGCCGCCCCGTCGAAAGAGTTGGTGATGAAATTGCTCATATCCACTGTTCCCGGCCCTGAACCACCAAGCAAGCTGGAATCCTGTAGCCCGCTATCACCGATCGCACTAGCGGAACGAAAGCCAGTAAGTAGGTCGGGGGTCATGCTCGATGAAGTTAAGTTAGTCATCACAGCAGGTGCAACATCATTGTCTACGATGTTCAAAATGGCGGTGCTTTGCGTTCCAATCGTGGCATTGCCTGTAGCAATAGCCAAACTTAAGTTGACTGTTTCGTTAGACTCTGGCAAACTATTCTCCTGGATTGGAATAGTGATGGTTTTGGCCGTGCTGTCCCCAGAGGCAAAATTAACAGCAATGGGACTAATATTGATGTAGTCATCAGGGGCAACAGCAGTACCATCGCTCAAGTTCACCGTGGCTGAGACGGCGCCAGTAGCACTGCCAATGCGTGTAACTGTCACGGCTGCATTCCGCGTGCCTTCGTTGACGCTAAAGAAGGCAGCACTAAATTGCAGCGTGCTGTCATCGTCCGCGATGTTCAAAATGGCGTTGCTTTGCGTTCCAATCGTGGCATTGCCTGTAGGGTTGATCAAACTTAAGTTGACTCTTTCGGTACCCTCCACCAAAGTATCGTTGACGATCGGAATATCGACAATTTTGGGTGCAGCATCCCCATCAGCAAAATTGACAAGGATGGGAGCATTGTCGTAGTCATCAGCAGCAACAGCAGTAAGATTACTGAGGTTTACCGTGGCTGAGACTGCACCAGTCGTACTGCCAGTGCGTGTAACTGTTACTGCTGAAACAATCCTTCCGTTTTCATTAACCCTGAAAGTAGGAGCACTAAATTGCAGGCTGCTGTCATTGTCCACTATGTCCAAGTTAGCGGTGCTTTGCGTTCCAATCGTGGCATTGCCTGTAGGGTTGGTCAAACTTAAGTTGAGTGTTTCGATACCCTCCACCAAAGTATCGTTGGCGATCGGAATGGTGACAATTTTGGGTGCGGTGTCCCCAGCGGCAAAATTGACAGTCAGGGGAGTAATGGTGTAATCCCCAGGGGCAACAGCAGTACCATCGGTCAAGTTCACAGTGGCTGAGACGGCGCCAATAGCACTGCCAATGCGAGTGACAGTCACGGCTGCAATCGGCGTGCCATCTTCGTTGACACTAAAGGTAGGGGAACTAAATTGCAGGCTGCTGTCATTATCTGCGATGTTCAAAATGGCAGTACCTTGCGTTCCAATCGAGGCATTGCCTGTAGGGTTGGTCAAACTTAAGTTGACTCTTTCGGTACCCTCCACCAAAGTATCGTTGACGATCGGAATATCGACAATTTTGGATGCAGCATCCCCAGCGGCAAAATTCACCACAATCGCCTGATTGTCGTAATCACCAGGGGCAACAGCAGTACCATCGCTCAATTCCACCGTGGCTGAGACTGCACCAGTGGTACTGCCAGTGCGTGTAACTGTTACTGCTGAAACAATCCTTCCGTTTTCATTAACCCTGAAAGTAGGAGCACTAAATTGCAGGGTGCTGTCATTGTCCACTATGTCCAAAGTGGCAGTACCTTGGGTTCCAATCGTGGCACCATTCGGGTTGGTCAAAGTTAAGTTGAGTGTTTCGGTATCCTCTACCAAAGTATCGTTGACGATCGGAATGGTGATGGTTTGGGGTGCAGCATCCCCCGCGGCAAAATTGACAGTCAGGGGAGTATTGGTGTAATCACCAGGGGCAACAGCAGTACCATCGCTCAATTCCACCGTGGCACTGGCGGCACCAGTGGTACTGCCAGTACGTGTAACTGTTACTGCTGCAACTGTTGTGCCATCTTCGTTGACGCTGAAAGTAGGAGCACTAAATTCCAGGCTGCTGTCATCGTCTGCGAT
>NZ_JAUBTG010000042.1:19937-56661 GCF_036702395.1 Microcoleus sp. D3_18_C2
AAGTTGAGTGTTTCGGTATCCTCTACCAAAGTATCGTTGGCGATCGGAATGGTGATGGTTTGGGGTGCAGCATCCCCAGCGGCAAAATTGACAGTCAGGGGAGTATTGGTGTAATCATCAGGGGCGATAGCAGTACCATCACTCAATTCCACCGTGGCACTGGCGGCACCAGTGGTACTGCCAGTACGTGTAACTGTTACTGCTGCAACTGTTGTTCCATCTTCGTTGACGCTGAAAGTAGGAGCACTAAATTCCAGGGTAATCGGATCTTCAGTTCCTTGATATTCAATGTTCCGCACCAGGTAGTCGGAACCATCGTCTTTAAAGGGGGTAGCGACGTAGGCAGCGGTGGGGCTATCGTAGGCTTTGGTGGAGAACCGCAGTTCGTCAAAAGTAGCGCCGCCCAGAGGGTTTGCATCTATCTTGAATTGGAAACTGCCATCGGTGCGATCGCCAATGAAAGTAACCCCATCTGGAGACACAGCGATCGGTTTTGCAGCGATCGGAGCGTTGAGGCGAGTGAAAGTAAAATTGCTAATCGATACCGGAGCCCCATTATTAAAGAGTTGTAGGAAACCAACTTCATTACCTTGATCGCCCAAACCAGGACTTGTTTTGGGACTCAATGAACTTAGATCGATCGTGGCGCTAGTAATGTCTTGGTTATCTGCCCATTTCACCTTCAGCGCCTGAGATTGATCGGTGTTGGGGTTATGGTTGATTTCTGCCCGAATTTTCTTGGCGTCAGTGAACCAACCACTATAAGAGGCTGGGACACCAATACCACCAGTAGTGCCGTAGCTCAACCAGCTTTTAGGGTTTTCGTTACTTGCTAAAGTGAGGTTGCTGATGACATTCGGATTAAGGTAGTCAGTTTCCACGCCATCAAAAGCTATCCCAGACAGTTGGATGCCTTGATTCTGGGCGGCAGTAGGCCATTTTGCGATCAGCTCATTGAGAGCGCTGTAATTATTGGTTTGACCCAAAGAACCAGTGATTGAAGTAGCCATAGCTTCTGTGTTAATGATGAGTAATTAAGGATTAGAAGTGACTGAAAACCAGATGTTGGGCTTTCTTTATCGTTATCGGTCACTGCAAGAAAAATTTCGTCATAAGTAGGTGCAGGTAAATCCAATAAAAATGCTTACCCTGCCCAAATGCTTTCCCAATAAGCATTTCAAGGCTTGATTCCCCCTGATTAGATGTTAATTGTAATTACTTCCCTACTTAATATAGATGCTTATTCTGGCGCTGCTGAATCAAAGCTTGTAGGGGTAATTCTAAGTGCTTAGCCCGTCAGCGGTGTGGCAACCACGGGGGTATTTGCCCTACAAATTGCATACCCTATTCAGCAACGCCGGTTCACAATATCTTTACAATCTAGATATCGTGGGTTGACTTTCCCCTCTCTCTATCATGGCTTAGAACCCCTGTCTCTGTAAGTCGGAAAAGTCGGATCCTAAAGTCGGAAAAGTCGGATCTTTGCCATGAGTACATAATTTAGGATGTTGCTGAATACAGGTATGAATTCAAGATTGCCAAATGACTATAAGCCCGCTTGAGGGTGAGTTGTGTAACATCAAGCGAAAAGTTGATTTATACCTGTATTCAGGAACGCGATTATTCCTTACTTTCATCATCAATAAGTTTTATCCGGAAAAATTGCGATCTTTTTTTCTGCCCCATAAAAAGCGGGTTTTCCATATCTGTAGAGGAGAGCTTAAATCCCACATTCGCCGCCCCCCAAGAGGCAGCTTTCACTGCTTCAGCGGACAAAAGTGAATCAGCAGAGACAATTATTAGTAAAAATACTTAGAATTTTAGGCGTTGCTGATTTACAGTATGAAACGCTAAATATGCCCGTCATAAAAACCAGTATCCACAAAGCTTTTGGATTTTAAAGTGATTTTTTTCATACCCTGATTAAGCAACGCCAAGATGTCAAATGAGTTCTATACTACTGTCAGAGTGACAAAACAGAGTTAATCTGACTAAAGCACGAATTATGCACTTACCCTCTGATTTTTCAGCGGCAACTCTACAATAAACTCAGTTCCTTCGCCAACCTGACTGACGCAACGGATCTTGCCACCGTGAGCTTGGACAATTACCTGATAGCACACGGAAAGTCCCAAACCAGTGCCTTTACCCACAGGTTTAGTAGTAAAAAATGGGTCAAAAATCTTGTCTTGAATTTCTGCAGGAATTCCACTTCCCGTGTCGCGGACAGAGATTGTTACCCAGTCCGGCTCGCTTTGCCAACTGCGGATAGTTAATTCCCCCGGTTTGCTCGTTGACTGAAGCGCGTCTAAGGCATTGTCAATCAAATTATAAAATACTTGGTTAATTTGACTCGCATGACATTGGACTGGCGGCAAACTGCCGTATTGCTTGTCTATTTTGATATGAGTTTTTAGCTTATTTTGCAGCATCAAGAAACTGCTTTCTAAACCTTCATTCAAATCTACTGGTTTTAATTCAGCGTGGTCTAAACGAGAAAAATTTCGCAGCGTCATCACGATCGAGCGAATCCTCCCGCTGCCTTCTCGCATTGAATTGAGCAGTTTACCAAAGTCTTCTCGAATGTAATCGAGTTCTAGTTCTTCATTGATTCTGACAATTGCCTCTGTCGCTTCCGGGTAGGCATTTCTGACCTGTTCTAGAGCTTCGTTCAAGGCTTTAAAATATTCTTGAGCGTGAAACAAGTTAGCGTGGATGAAATTGTTGGCGTTGTTAATTTCATGAGCAATTCCCGCTACCATTTGCCCCAAACCTGACATTTTTTCGCTTTGAATCAATTGCTGCTGTGTCGATCGCAATTCTTCTAACGCAGCTTGCAACTGCTGGGTTTGAGCTTGAGATTTTACCGCAGCATCTTGGACTTGGCTGTAAAGTTCTGCTTGCTGAATGGCGATCGCCATTTGGTTGGCTATCTGAGAGAGCAACTCCATTTCTTGCCACTGCCAATTGCGGGTATCTCGGCACTCGTGAGCAATCAGCAAACCCCACAGCCTACCGGGAAATTTAGGATTATAGTTTCCGGCTGTGTCGGAGGTATTTTCTTCAGTTCTTGCTGTAACAATTGGCACTATCAGATTAGCTTTTACCTGCAAACTATCTAAGAAATCTACATGACAAGGCTCTAAACCAGCATTAAAAATATCATTAATTGCTTTGACTCGCCCTTGCTGGTAAAGATCGGCGTAATCTCCACGGAAACACTTATCAGCCCCCATATCTCCTAAAATTGAAGGCCAAGGAACTGTCATATTTTCAACAACAACTTTTCCTTGCCAGTTGTCTTGAAACTGATAGATAATTACTCGATCGCACTGCAACATTTGGCGGACTTCCCTCACCGCTGTTTCCAGGATAGTTCCCAGATCCAGGGTACTGCGAATTTGATTGCCGATCAGCCGTAGCAGCGATTCTCGTTCGGCTTGACGCCTGGTTTTGCTATATAGTTTGGCTTGATTAATCGCGATCGCCAATTGCGATCCTACCCCTTCTAAAAGCTGCCTTTCCCAATCAGTCCATTCCCGTTCGCGATCGCACTGATGCAAGCCAATTATGCCATTCACTTCACCTTGATAGCGAGTAGCTACTGCCAGCATTGACTTAATCTCCAAAGCTTCGACAATTTTTCGGGTTTGTGGGTTCAATCCCGGAAAATCGAGAAAGTTCGTCAGTGCTAGGGACTCTTGCTGAGACACGACGGCAGCCAAATGCGGGTTGTCACTCATCGGTACTTTCATTCCCAGTTGAATCGGATAGTCCCCCGCGTTGTACTCTCCGCGCGTGACTAAAGTTTTTTCTGTATTTGATTCTTTGACCAAAATGCTCACGCGACTTGCCTGTAGCGCTTGTCCCAGCAATCTGCAGGCTGATGTCAAAATTTCTTCTATGTCAAGTGTACTGCGAATTTCGTTATTAATTTGGTTCAGCAAGTTTGATAACTGAACTTGCTGCTGCATCTGTACAATTATGGCTTTTTGTTGGTCTACTTCCGGCAGCGAAAGACTTTCTTGCTGCATCCAGTTTTCAGATTCAGGCAACCGCGAAGTTACTCTGTGCCAGGGGTTTTCGTGTTCTTGTATTTGTAAAGACATATTTACTCAGCAGTTGTACAGTATTTTGATTGAGTCTGGTTTTATAAACCTGTGCTTACCCCGCCAACAGCCCCATCGCAGCTACCAGGACTTTTGGAATATCTTAAGACATTATAAAGGATGCCGCCTGAGCAAAGCAATTATTTGCTTTACAAATATTTATATTTAGCAACTCTGCCCTCTGCAGCCGACAATACTAATTGGCGCGTGGCATGGAAGTTGGTCAGATGTCAAATAGAGTTAACCGCCCGCTTAAGCGAATAAAATTAATCTAAACTCTATCTTTAGTTCAATGTTTGCGCCGGCTAGCTCAACATGGAAAACTCAATTCCCGACAATTTTCGTTCGCCAGCAAGCACCGACAACATTACTTCTGGATTGACAGGTAAAGCCCAGATTAAAATAGCTTTGGCGATCGGCAACTCCCGACTGCACTGGGGATTATTTGCGGGCAAAACTCTGAAGAAAACATGGGATACAGAGCATCTCAATGCTGATACTGTTTCCTCGCTCTCGGAGCAGGAAAAGGCAGAATATTTGGTGCAAACAGTAATGAGGTCGATCGAGGAAATATCTGCTCAAAATCTCCTTTGTCTTCCTGCTACTCCCGCTTTTTCTAATCCTCACACACTTTCTTTCGTGCCACTGCCTCTAATTTTGGCTTCAGTAGTTCCCCAGCAAACAGCAATTTGGCAGAGTTATCCAGATGTCCGAATTATTACTTTAGACCAGTTGCCGATCGGGGGACTCTATCCTACCCTGGGAATTGACAGAGCTTTGGCTGTAGTGGGCGCTGGCAACCAATTGGGTTGGCCAATTTTACTTATAGATGCTGGTACAGCTTTAACATTTACTGGGGCTGATGTCAATAGGTATTTAGTTGGGGGCGCAATCTTACCAGGTTTGGGTTTGCAGTTATCGTCGTTAGGTAAAAAAACTGCTGGATTACCTTTAATCACTTTACCACAAAATTTGCCATACCGCTGGGCGACAGACACTGCTGGGGCAATTCAAAGCGGAGTTGTGTATGCGACGGTGGCAGGAGTTAGGGATTTTATTGAAGATTGGCGGGGTTGGTTTCCTGATAGCAAAATTGCGGTCACGGGGGGCGATCGCACTATGCTTTTAAAATACCTCACCGCAGCCTTTCCTGATACAGCCTCCGGCTTAATTGACGCACCAGAGGCTATTTTTTGGGGAATTAGCCTGTTAAATGTTGACTGTTGACTGTTGACTGTTGACTGTTGTCATTTTATCAATGACCAATGACCAATGACCAATGACCAATGACCAATTCACCTAGCAAACTCGCGAATATAGTTAGCAACAACATCCGGGACTTCCTGGGGCAAATTGCTTTCCCCCGGACTGACTAATTGTAGTTCGGCATTAGGAGCCAGAGCAGCATAGGATTGACACAGAGAAGAAGCTGCGGGAGTCTCTTCAGAACCGTGCAACAGCAAAACAGGCGCTTTCAGCAAAGGCAAATTCTCATCAACTAATTCCGCTGTAATTTCAGCCCGCCGCCGCCCGAACAGCAACTGCACAGCAACAGGGGACTCCATCAACTGCTGTCTGAAGTTGAGCAATCCGTCAATCTTTTTTTGGCTACCCAGCAACTTAGCAATTGGATAGATCGATCGCAGCCACCACAAAGCCAGCGGTGGTTGACCGATCAGCCAGCTAGCTGTCTGCCACCGCCCCCGCCGGTTGCCAACCTTGACGCCTTCTGGGGCCAACAACACCAAACCCTGAACTCGATCGGGATATTTGATAGCGTAGCTGGTGGCCACCCAGCCACCCAGAGAGTGAGCGATTAAATAAACCTCTCGCAGCTTCAAAGTATCGAGGTATTGGGCGAGACACTCTACTTCCAAGTCGATCGAATAATGAAGATTCGGGCGTTCCGAGTCGCCAAACCCCAGCAAATCCGGTGCGAAGCAGTGGTAGTAGGCGCTCAAATGTTCGATCGTCCTCAGCCACTGACTGCTGTCGTGCCAAGAACCGTGCAAAAATACTAAATTCGGGCCTTGACCGACTTCGTGCCAAAAGATTTGCCCTACAGAGAGTTTTACCCTAGAATTGCGTAGCGGTGAGTACATCCGGTTAAATATTTAGTAATAAAAAGATGATTAATTTAATGTTCAGAGATTGTGAATAAAAGTAGGAAAACAGTGAAAATTAATTCCACATTCATAACAGACAATTTTTGACCGCGAGGTAATTTCCGACTTTTCTCAAATTTGGATGCCCTGCCGATTTACGCCAAAGTTGTTCGGCCTTGAAAATAGTCCTGTAAGTGTTGGTCGTTATCGTGGCTGAGCTGGCCCTCCGGCAGCGATGCGGGTAAAAAAGCCTCAACCTCGCTGACTTCAAGCGTATCCTGAACTTGCATCTTGCCCTGCACCTCTGCCGCCACCACGATACAAATCGAGTGCAGGCGAGGGTCTCTATCGGCAGCCGAATAAACGCCCACCAAGCGATGGATTTTGACTAACTCGAGTCCTGTTTCCTCCGCTAATTCCCGGCGCACAGTTGTGGGAATATCCTCTCCCCAATCCACCATACCTCCCGGCAGTCCCCAGCGACCGTTGTCGCGGCGGCGAATTAACACAATTCGCCCGTCAGGCAATACAGGAATCACCGCAGTACCAGTGACGGGATGTCGAAAAATCAGTCCCAGCACAGTTTGTACAATTTGCCACAATCGACGCATAAACTCAAAAGCTTGTTTAGGAGATAGTAATTTCAGGGCTCCTAGCTCGCAGCTCCGGAGTCTTAATTTTTAATTTTTCATTCAGGCCAGAGGTCTGGCAAATCTGCTAATATCTCCGCTGCGTGAGATTCTGGTTTGACTTTGCGGTAAACCTTTTCAATCCTACCATCACGGTCGATCGCGAAGGTCGATCGAGTAATTCCCATAAATTCTTTTCCCATAAACTTTTTGAGTCCGTAACAGCCGTAGGCGGTAGCAACTTCAGCGTTTAAGTCGCACAGCAAGGGAAAAGGTAGTTGATATTTAGCTGCAAACTTGGCGTGGGCCCCGGCCCCGTCTGTACTGACGCCGAGAACTGCTATATTGCGCGACTGGTAGTCTAAGTAAATGTCGCGAAAGCCGCAAGCTTCTTTGGTACAGCCAGGGGTATTGTCCCTAGGGTAAAAATACAGTACAACTCGCCGCCCTCGAAAATCTGCAAGGCTGACGATATTGCCTTGCGCGTCGGGCAGGCTGAAGACAGGAGCTACGTCACCGGGATTTATAGTCATTGGTCGTATTTGTCAAGAGTTTATAGAAATCTTCTGCAAGATTGACAACATTGCGTCCCGATCAAACCCAGATTCCCAGCGACTTGAATCCCCGTGTTCTTTTTTCTGGGTCTTGTACCGGGTGTGCTATGATCGTCATCGGTCTAAAATTGAGTATAACTAGCCAACGTAAAAACTTAACTGGATTAGTTGAGTGCGTAGTCACACCTAACGGTGTTGCGGTTTAGGAAAGCTAAATTTGAAGAAAACCTAACTACATAAAGAGAACTGATCGAGTACGGTAGGACATACCGGAATTAACGCTTGGGGAGAAGACACCTATATTTTGGCTGGAGAAATCCTGTCACAAGCAAGTGAATTCGCTGAACCAAGAATCTCAGTCACCAAGAGTGCACAGAGTGTCAAACTTAAGAATCCCCGTGCGTGAAAGCCCGGGGACTGTCAATGTTTATTAGTGAGGTCAGAATGGCTAAGCGCCGCAATCTCAAGAAAGAAAAGGCACAACGAAATCAAGCATACGCTCGCAAGTTTCGCAAGCGGAGAAATCAAGATATGTTCTCCAACAAGAGAAGGCGATTTGACGGCGGTAACGGCGGTGGCATGGGCGCCATGAGCGGTGGCGGCAGAGACAAAGACATGGCTGCTGCTGAAGATTAATTGATTCAGGCTATCTGCCGAACTTAGAACCAGAGTGGAAAACACGATAGTTCTAAGGAGAGATAGCCAGCCGGAATTTGTCCAATAATTCAACGATGTTTAGGCGATCCGATCGCGCGCAGCGATAAGTGATTTTCTCACTTGTTCAAACCCGGTACCCCCGTAACTATTGCGAGCCGCCACCACTTGCTGAGGTGCGATCGCGCTGTAAATGTCTGTCTCAAAGGCTGGGTGCAAGTCTTTCCACTCCTCAAGTGTCAAATCTTTGAGGAGTTTGCCCCCCGAAAGGCAAGTTTTGACGACTTTGCCGACAAGGTTGTAAGCTTCCCGGAAGGGAACGCCTTTGGCGGCCAAGTAGTCGGCTACGTCTGTAGCATTAGAAAAGTCTTCTGTAACGGCAGCGGCGAGGCGATCGCCATTAAACTCGATGCCTTCCCGCAGCAAAATGGTCATTGCTTCCAAGCAACCTTGTACCGTTTTGACGGTATCAAACAAAGCCTCTTTATCTTCTTGCAAATCTTTGTTGTAGGCCAAAGGAAGTCCCTTCACTACTACCAACAAGGCTTGCAAGTTACCGAACACCCGCCCCGCTTTGCCTCGCACCAACTCCGGCACATCGGGATTTTTTTTCTGGGGCATGATGCTAGAACCAGTAGCGCAGCTATCTTTGAGCGTAATAAATCCAAATTCGTGAGAAGACCACAAAATCATTTCTTCTGACAAGCGGCTCAGGTGTACCAGAATCAAGCTGGCTGCAGCGAGAAATTCGATCGCAAAATCTCGATCGCTCACTCCATCTAAGCTATTAGCATAAACCTTGTCAAATTGCAAGAGTTCTGCAGTATAATGTCGGTCGATCGGGAAAGTCGTCCCCGCCAGCGCGCCACAACCCAAAGGCGAAACATTCACCCGCTTGCAGATATCGCCGAGACGTTCCCAATCGCGATCGGTCATTTCAAAATAAGCTAACAGGTAATGAGCCAAACTGATCGGCTGAGCGCGCTGCAAATGAGTGTAACCGGGAATTAAAGTTTCCACGTTACGATCGGCAAGATCGAGCAAAACCCCTTGAAATTCCCGCAATTGCTCACGAATTTCGGCGATGCGATCGCGCAAATACAAACGAGTATCAGTGCCGGCTTGATCGTTGCGCGATCGGGCAGTGTGCAACTTTTTCCCCGCATCTCCCACAATCTCCGTCAGCCGCTTCTCTACAGCGAAGTGAACGTCTTCGGCATCAACTCCCGGAACAAAAAGTCCTTGGCGGTATTCGCGGCGAATCTGTTCCAAACCATTGACTAACTGTTCGCCTTCTGCTGCGGAAATAATCCCCGTTTTGGCCAGCATTTTAGCGTGAGCGACAGAACCAGTCAAGTCATACTCAATCAATTCAATATCGAAGCCAATACTAGCATTAAATCGGGCGATCGCCGGGTGCAGCGCCGATTCAAATCTTTGACTCCAAGTTTTTTGTTGTGTTGTCATTGCTGAAGCTAAAACTAGATTATATCTCTGTTGCAGAAGTCTATAAAAACCGATTTTTAGCAAAGACTAAAGTCCTTCCTGCGGTTTGTAGTCAGGACTTTAGTCCTCCATTCCCAACTCGGCAATAAAAAACTTAACTCCTGACTACCCACTTTTTATACATCTTTTGACCCGAAAAAACTGAAGTCTGGACTACAAAATTGTGAAAGTTTTGCTGCATCAGAAAGAAGTGAAGTTTTGTTGGCTAAAAACATTTTAAATCCGTTCCAGATAACTTCTTGGACAATAACTCTAACGAAAAATCCCTTTCAAGAACCAGCCAACAAAAATACCTATAAAAAAAGCTCCTATTTGACCAGTCGAAACAAAATTGTTCCAAGCTTTCTGGAAATTCGTAAAAATTTCGTAACTTTGACCCAAAAACACCGTCGAACTCAAATGAGATTTCAAAACTACCACGTGAGCGACATCGTTCCAAGTAATCGAACT
This sequence comes from Microcoleus sp. D3_18_C2, assembly GCF_036702395.1. Classification (NCBI taxonomy): domain Bacteria; kingdom Bacillati; phylum Cyanobacteriota; class Cyanophyceae; order Oscillatoriales; family Microcoleaceae; genus Microcoleus; species Microcoleus sp. D3_18_C2. The sequence continues at coordinate 29,945 of NZ_JAUBTG010000042.1, forward strand.
GGTTAATCCAGCAGTAATTTCCGGGATTAAATTAACTATCATGGTGATTTTCTCCTGCTAAAGGTGTTACCCTCAGAACAACCAGTGTCATGTCATCTTCGTTACGATTGCCGATGCCGATAAACTGGTGAACGCGATCGAACAAATAATCCAAAATTTCTTCAGACTGCTGGTAATTTTGACAGGCCCACTGAAAAGCCGAGGTCAAGTTATCCTCATCAAAGCGATCGCCCCTTTGATTAGAAGCATCAGTAAATCCGTCTGTGTAATAAATAATAGTATCTCCGGGCTGCAATTGCACGCTTGCTTCTTGGTAATGCGAATCAGCATCCAGCCCAATTAACATCCCCTCCAAAGTATCAAGCTGAAGAATCGAATTAGTTGCAGCTTGCCACAGCAAAGGCGGGTGGTGAGCAGCATTGCTGTAAGACAAAACGCGAGTTTTCGGGTCATACTCCGAATAAAACAGAGTCACAAAACGGTGGGAATTTTCCAAATCCGCGTGCATAACCCGGTTTAAATGTTGCAAAATTCTCGACGGCGAGTGGCGGTTCAAAACCTCCGCCCGGAGCATACCCCGTGTCATCGTCATCAACAGGCCAGCCGGTACTCCTTTGCCCATCACGTCGCCGATCACAATGCTCCAGCGGCCCTTGTCGATTTTGGACTTGAGATTTTTAATTAGGGATGGGGGGTGTTCTCCCTCATTCTCCTTGCCGATCGGGTCATAGTCAGCCGGAATAAAATCATAATAATCTCCGCCGACTCTGCTAGCAGTTTGGCAGCGGGCGGCCACGTCAAGGCCGGGAATTTTCGGACAACTGCGGGGTTGCAGTCGCAATTGAATTTCCGCCCCGATTTCTAACTCTCTGTCTAAGCGGTCTTTTTCCGCCAACTTAACAGTAAGTTCGTCTTTGCAAATAGCCACAGCAGTTTGATCCGCCACCAACCGAACTAATTTCTGTCTGCTGGGAGTCCAGATATATTGCGGATCACTGCTAAAAACATAAAGCCGCCCGCGTTCCAAATTGTTGACCAAAATTGGCGCCCCAAACAAATGAACATCCGGGCCCAAATAACGACCAACTTGCAGGTCGAGACTAGAAGTTTGCCCAGAGGTTTCCGAAAACGTTCCAGCAGTAGCGCCCGCACCTGCTGTAGCTTGCCTGGTGGCTATTTCCAGCGCTTTTCGCATATCTTGGCACTGCCGTCCTTCCTGACAATGCAACTGCTGGAACCTGACTTGACCGTTGGGTTTGAACAGCACTAAAGCTCCCCCGTCCGCGTCCGTAACGCGAGTCGCCACCAAAGGCACCAACTCCAAAAATTGGTTGAGATTGTTAAAACTTCGCAGGGCAAATCCCAGCGAACCCAACATATCTTGAACGTTGTGCTGATATCGGTGCAAACGCGCCACCAGTTCTTTGAGGGCAAATACTGGCGTCGCGTCGGTGGAATTGCGACCCGAAGGGCGGTCAGCAGGTTGAGGTGAGGGGCGAGGCAAAGGCACAGCAGTCATTCGATTTTAGATTTTAGATTTTAGATTTTGGATTGATTCGACGGATAAATTCGGGGGACGCAAGGATTTTAGATTTTAGATTTTGGATTGATTCGACGGATAAATCACGTGGCGGGTACCACATGAAGAAATTCACAGGTCATTTTAGATTTGTGATTTTCGATCTTAGAAAGAGGATATTTGATTGAGGAGTTACACGCCAGTGAACCCAAACCCGGTTTTTTTTCTGTTTAGTAGAGGAGTGCGATGCTAGTTTGAGGTTAAGGATTGGAGATTTTGAAGCTCTCTACCCGTCCCGATTTTTGGAGGCGGATAGAGATACTTCATCCATCTAAAATCTAAAATCTAAAATCTAAAATCGAGTAGGGCTTCCACAAATTCGTAACTAGAAAACGGGCGCAAGTCTTCGATGCTTTCCCCAACTCCAATAAAGCGGATGGGCAGACCAAGCTGCTGCACTACTGCTAGGGCAACACCACCTTTAGCAGAACCGTCGAGTTTTGTCAATACTACTCCACTTAATTTGGCCGATTCTGCGAACACTTCTGCCTGTCGCAAACCATTTTGACCCAGTGTGGCATCCAAGACCAGTAGAGATTCTACGGTAGCGCCGGGGGCTTTCTTATCTACAATGCGACGGATTTTACTTAATTCGTCCATCAGATTTTTTTTGTTTTGCAGGCGGCCTGCGGTGTCTACGATCAGCAGTTCTGTGCCGCGGGCGGTGGCGGCGGCGATCGCATCAAACACGACAGCAGCCGGATCGGTATTTTTCCCTGGGTTGGCAATAATTTCGACGCCGCTGCGGGAACCCCAAACTTTCACCTGTTCGACGGCGGCGGCCCGGAAAGTGTCGGCGGCGGCAATTAGGGTTTTGTAGCCGGATTTTTGGGCAATGTGGGCAAGTTTGCCGATAGTCGTAGTTTTGCCCGCACCGTTGACTCCTACGATTAACCAGATGTTAAAAGTCTCTTTTTCCGGGGCAAATGTCAGGCTGTAGAGGGGATTACCGGCGGCGGTTTCGGCACAGGGAGCGTCCAAAATGTCGCGCAGGATGGTTTTCAGGTAGGCTAGAGCCTGTTCTGGGGGCAGCACTTCTTGTTTGAGTCTTTCTTGGAGGCGACTGATAATGATGTCGGTGGCTGCGACTCCAACATCGGCTTGTAGCAGCAAAGTCTCAATTTCGGCTACTGCGTCTTGATTGAGCGGGCCTTGACCGACGATCGCCTTGAGTCGATTAATTAAGCTGCGACGAGTTCTTTCTAAGCCTTTCCGCAGTTTTTGCAGCCAAGTGATTTCTTCAACGGATACTTGGTCTGGGCGGCGGCCTTGACTGGCTAAGATTTCTGAAGACCACAGGAAGCCTTCGTCAAAGGCGAAACCGGGAATTTCTTCGATAATTGCCGCTCTCTCGGCGGCGGCTGCAATTACCTCTGGTTCTTCAAGGGCGGTTTCTTTGAGGCGTTCGATGCGCTCCATGCGATCGGCCTGAGCTCTGGCCCAAAACGGCAGGGCTTCCGCTACTTCGCCGTCGGATGCGAGTGATTCGGTTTCTACAACCTCAGTTGCAGGTTCGGCAATTTCTATATTTTCTGCTGTAACTTCTAATTGTTGAGCTATAGGTGCAATGTCGATCGCCCCGGCTGTTGGTTGCAGAGTTTCTGGAATTTCTGCGGGTTCTGTTGCATCGATTTCTATCGCCTCGGTTGCTTCAACTGTTGCTGGTGCTGCAACTTCTGGAACTTCTGCAACAGTTGGTGCTGTGGGTGCTGGTTCAAGTTCGATCGGCTCCGTTGCTTCAATAGTCGCGGGTTCTGCAACTTCTGCCACTGTCGCGATTTCTGCTTCGGCTGCTGGAACTTCAGCCGCTGCTGTCTCGGAAACTTCTGTTTCGGGTTTTTGCTGTTTTTGAATATTTTTGTAAGCAGCTTTCGCCCAATTGAGATAATCTTCGGCTACAGCAGGAGAGCCTTGCTCCGTTGCATCTGTTTGAGGCTCAACCGGTGCGGATTTTGCCGACTCATCTTGCGGCTGTTCGGGGGTTGCTTCTGTTTCAGAAGATTTATTTTCGCTGTACTGGCGACGAAACCAATTAAAAACCATAAAAGTAAATGGGGAATAGAGAAGAGTTATTAGTCCAGTCCTGGACGCCTTAAGGCCAGAGAAACCGGGTTTTTTATCTTACTGTGGACTATAACGAAGGATTTTCGTAAAAAACCCGGTTTCTGACTACCCGTGCGTCCAGGACTATAGTCATTAGTCATCAGTTCTTAGTGTAGAGCGGATTGCCGATCGCAGATTGCCGATCGCTATTGACCAATGACTGATGACTAATGACTGCTGACTATCGACTACTGACTAACAACTTCTGCATTGATTTTATCGACTACTCGGCGGAGGACTCCGTTGATGAAGCGATGTCCATCGTCACCGCTGTAGCGTTTTGCCAGTTGGACTGCTTCGTTGACGCTGACTTGTTCGGGTAAGCCGAGATATAGCATTTCGGCGATGGCGATTCTCATGATATCTCGATCGATCCGGGCCAACCGTTCTATTTGCCAGTCTACTAGCGCTTCCGAGAGCAATTCATCAATTTGAACACGGTTGGCGCTGACTTTCGTCAGGATTTGCAAAGCGTAGGTGCGGACATCTTGCTGGTTGGCTAGCTGGATCAGTTCTGGAAACTCCATTGCTGAACCGAGACGGTTGATTGCGGTTTGGGTGAGTTCGACTGCTTCCCGCACCATTGCTCTAGCACTTTGTATATCGGCGGCGCGGATTTCGCTGGCAAGCAGTTTGTCGCTACTCCGCTGCACTTCGGATGCTGCTGCTTCTAAGGATTCTTGAACTTCTGTTGTCAGGGTGCGGATGGCGGCGAGGAGAACATCTTGCAGTTTCTTGGCTTCTAAGAGTTCTGGATTCGTCGGCAGTTGGCTGATGCCGAGGAGTGCGAGTTCGCGTGCTGTTTCGCGGGCTTTTTTCATAATTTTTAGATAGGAATTGAGAATTTAGGAAGTTTTTCGATCGCGCGCGGACTTGAACTTTAGCAGAAAACTCGACTAAAAGCTCTACCAGACCGACAGTCTGACTCGCCAGCGGCGGGTAGTTTACAGATACTTCGCTGTCAAACCCAAGATTTATCCTTGAAACCGGGTTTCTGAGTTTAGGCTTTCTCGGTTTGGGCTGGTTTTGTCGAAATATTATCTGCTATGGGGAAAGTTTACACTGCCTTACGGGCGACTAAGGAATGAGAATTAAATAACTTCCACTCTTGAAAGTGGGATGGGCGTCCCGCCCGTCATGAGTGGACGGGCGGGACGCCCATCCCACAATAACAATTAAAATTGTAAGTTATTTAATTCGCGATCCTAAAGATGTCTTGGTTCAATCTTCTTCGACTGGGACAGGCTGGTATCTTGATTCGGATACAAAGGGTTCGAGTGTTTTGCCCTTGATGTTTTCGGGGGTTACTGCAATTGAGTTGTTGGGGTTGACGATGCCGCCGGAGATGATGACTTTAAAGGCATCTTCGATCGACATTGACAAGTTGACTAAATCTGCCTCCGGCACTATAGCGTACCATCCGGTAGTGGGGTTGGGAGTGGTGGGGATGAAAATGCCGATCGGGGTTTCACCGGAAAGGTGAGGTGGGATGTCGTTACTCTCGATCGTACCGGTCACAAATGCTAAAGTCCAGATTCCCCGCCGCGGATATTCCACTAACACCACGCGGCGAAATTTGTCGTTTGATTTGAGGAGGGTTCCCAGCAGTTGTTTGAGGGTTTTGTAAACCGAACCGGCTAGGGGAATTGCCTGCAACACCCGTTCGCCAAAGTCTAGCAGCCACTTACCGAAAATGTTGCGGGCCATTAAGCCGATGACTAAGATGCTCAGCAGGGGTACAGCCAGCCCTACTAAAAGATTGAGCAGATTCACCAAAATCGGGTGGAGTCCGTCAAAAGGGTTGATCTGCTTGGGAATTTTGGTGAGAAAATTGATCACCCAACTGGCGACGGTAATTGTCAGCCAGATGGTGGTAGCTAAGGGTATCACTACCAATAGTCCTGCGATCAGGTCGTTTTTTAAGTCTTGTTTGATGCGTTGGAGCACGGCGGGTCAAATCTCCTCGTAACTGGTTCCCAATAACCTGAATAAAGCTGAGACTAAAGCAACTGCACGGGCTTTACTGGATGTCACCATAGACGATCGTCTTCAATTCTGCTAAACCCTACCCTTTCTGAGGGGGAAGAGTTAGGGATCGCCGGTGCTGTACCTTTATTTTAAAGAATTATTGCAAGTTGGCGCTTGATTTTAATATATGCGGGCTGTGCAGCAGCTCACCGTATTGTATATTTTAAGACATTTTGGGTCGGTTCAATCAATAAGCCGATCGGTCAATCGATTTTAGATTTTAGATTTTAGATTTTAGATTTTAGAATTGACTTGCGCGAGATAAATGCTCTTTCTTGAGGATTTTCGATTTGGGATTGATTCCACGGATAAATCACGTGGCGAGTACCACATGAAGAAATTCGTGGTCAGAGACGGCCTGGGAGTCGAAGTGTAGCGAGTCCAAATAAAATTTTCTGTGATTTGTATCGGAAATTAATTGGTCGATCGAGCTTTCTCAGATTTTCGGCGGGGCGGCACTTCGTTTTACTTATATCTTGCACCCTTTTCCATAAGCTTTTTAGGGACGGGCTCTCCTGCCCATCCCACAATCAAATTCACTCTTTGACAGAACAGGCCGGAAAGCCTGTTCTTGAAAATGGTGCAACCTATGAGTTTTACCTGATATCTTGCACCATTCTCAATTAGCCCTAGGGGCGGGTTCGCCAACAGCCTTAAAGCTTGCAAATAGGTTCTATAAACCCGCCCGACCCCACGAAAAATCCTCTTATTGATATTGCTGCAAGATGTCAGATGTAACCGAATTCAGGGGAATATATGTAGGTTGAGTGCTGTGTGCCTGCAAAAATATATCTGTGGATAGATGCAGTGTAACCGGTGGCAACTAAATTAGCGGTAATTTTTGAGGGCGACTGCGCTCGACCATCCAAGCGTTGCCTACCATGCAACGCTTGGATGGTAGGCAAATCCGGCAAAAAGTAAAGCAGACATACCAGCAACTTTGACTTTTTTTGACAGGATTAATCGATATTCAGGAAATAAGGGCAGGATTCCAGCGAATTCCAGCTTGAGACGAGCGACAAAGCAATATAGAATTAACAGGGGCATCACTACAAAAAAATAATCTGCCAAACGAGGTAGCAGTAGTTAGGAGCAAGCGAGATAAATTACTACATAGCTAGTTGTTTCTAGCCAGAAGCGCGAAACTATTTGTTCAACAGGGTATAGCTAAACTGCTGCATACAAGCAAGACTCCAGCGGTGCCGATTCCTTGGAAACCGACGAAAGTTAAGGAAAAACAACCGTACTAGCCAATCAAGTCAGAGCGGGGATTCACCCCTCAGCAAGAAGCAATAGACTTGATGAGAATTTAGAATTGAGATATGAATGCTCAACTGATGAAACCAATTGGTTTTTACATTTTTTTATGCCATTCACAACCCAAGACTTTTTTTGGCTTCACTTAAAGCCGCAGCCCGATAAAATTTTGTATCCGCTAATTAATATTTAAGTAAAAGGAATTTTTGTGAAAACGCTCAGTATCCTCTTAGTAGAAGACAGTCCCCTAGATGCCGAACTGATTGAGGCATATCTAATGGATGGCGGGCTCCAATTTTCTCTGGTGTGTGTGGAAAATCGAGAAGACTTTGCCACGGCGCTGGAAAAACAAAGTTTTGACATTATTTTGGCAGATTATATGCTGCCTTGTTTTAACGGGATAGCGGCACTGGAAATCGCCCACACTACTTGTCCGGGAGTGCCTTTTATTTTTGTTTCGGCTACTTTGGGCGAGGAAGTGGCGATCGAAACTTTGAAAAGCGGGGCTACTGATTATGTTCTCAAACGCCGTTTGATACGCCTGGTGCCGTCGATTCAGCGGGCGCTGCGCGAAGTTCAAGAACGGAACGAGCGCAAGCAAGCGGAAGCACAGCAGCAGGAGAGCGAAGCTCGATTTCGGATTATGGCGGATACCGCGCCGGTAATGATTTGGATGTCGGACACTGACCAACTTGGCGATTACTTTAACAAAGTTTGGCTGGAGTTTACCGGTAGAACTTTGGCGCAAGAAATGGGCACGGGTTGGATGGAAAGCTTGCACCCAGATGACTTGCCAGAATGTCTGGATATTTACCAAAAAGCCTTCGACACTGGCAGCGAGTACCGGCTCGAATGCCGCCTGAGACGCTATGACGGGGAATACCGCTGGGTTTTGGGTACGGGCGTACCCCGGTACAGACCCGATCGCACTTTTGCAGGTTACATCGGTTCTTACATCGATATTAGCGATCGAAAACTGGCAGAACAAGAACGCGCTGCCGCTTTGTCCCGCGAACAAGCAGCGAGGTTGCAAGCAGAAGAAACTGCTAAAGCGCTGCAATCGGCAAACGATCAAATTACTAACATTCTCGAAAGCATTACCGATGCTTTTATCGCTGTTGATTTAAATTGGAACTATACCTATGTCAACCACCAAGCTATTGAGCTGTTAGGCAGACCAAAAGCAGAACTGATTGGTAAAAAAGTTTGGGATATATTTCCCTGGGCTGTCGATTTACAGTTTTACAAAATGGCGACCAAAGCACTAGCAGAAAAGGTAACGATCGAGTATGAAGAATTCGTGCCGCTATGGAATAAGTGGTTGAAGGTGCGTTTTTATCCTTCCGATTCTGGTTTGTCGGCTTACATCCAAGACGTTAGCGATCGCAAGCACACAGAATCTGCACTTCAAGCTAGCGAAGAAAAGCTGAGAATGTTAGCCGAAGCTAACTTGATAGGAATTATCTTCGGGGATGTTAACGGCGGTATCATTGAGGCAAACGATGAATTTTTGCGGATAGTTGGTTACACGCGGGAACAGTTGCAGGGCGGTGAATTAAACTCGATTGATATCACGCCGCCGGAGTACCAGTCTCTCGATAAGAAGGGGATGGCAGAGGCACAAGCAACGGGGGCTTGCACTCCCTACGAAAAGGAATTCTGGAGGAGAGACGGCAGCCGGATTCCGGTGTTGATCGGATATGTTTTGCTGGCCCAAAAGCGGCAAGAATCTGTGGCTTTTATTCTCGATTTGACGGTTGGCAAGCAGTTGGAAAGAGAACTGCACGATCGAGCCCAGGAATTGGCGCGGGCGAACCGGATTAAAGACGAGTTTCTCGGAACTTTGTCCCACGAATTGCGAACGCCGCTGAATGCGATGCTGGGATGGGCGCAACTGCTGCGAAACCGCAAGTTTGACGAAAAAACGACTGTTCGGGCTCTGGAAACGATCGACCGCAATACACGATCGCTGGCAACTCTGATCGACGATTTGCTGGACGTGTCGCAGATTATTACCGGGAAACTGTCGCTGAATTTGCGGTGGGTGGATGTGATTTCGACTGTTGAGGGTGCGATAGATACTCTCGCGCCCGCGATTGCTGCCAAAAATATTGAAATTGTGACGGATTTCGACCCAACTACCGGGCGGATTTTTGCCGATTCGGGCCGCTTGCAACAGGTAGCCTGGAATTTGCTGTCGAATGCGATTAAGTTTACTCCCGATGGCGGACAGGTGAGGGTGGGGGTGCGAAAGATGGAGAGGACTTTGGACTCTCAGGAATCCGCTTGCTGCAAAAATTTGTCGCCCGCTAGTGTCGAAATTGAGGTCAGCGACACGGGACAAGGGATTTCAGAAGAGTTTTTGCCCCACGTTTTCGAGCGGTTCAGCCAAGCTGACAGCTCTATAAGACGATCGTACAACGGATTGGGTTTGGGCTTGGCTCTAGTGCGACATTTTGTGGAAATGCACGGGGGGACGGTGCAAGCCGAATCTGCCGGGAAGGGAAAAGGATCGAGGTTTTTAGTGAAATTGCCAATTCAACAGCTTCATTGCGACGGCGGATTGTCTGTTGCTGGACTCGGGGAGTGGGCGATTCCTCAAAGCAAGGCGCGAGCCCCTGTAAAGGAGTCTTTTGTCAGCAGCAATCTTTCTGGAGTGCGGGTATTGGTGGTCGATATCGACGCGGATTCCCTGGATTTTGCCTGTACAGTGCTCGAAGATTGCGGGGCCCAGGTGGAGACTGCTAGCTCTGGAAAGGATGCTCTGGAGGCGATTGAAAGGCTGAATCCGAATGTGTTGGCGATCGATATCGGGATGCAGGCCCTTGATGGAGAGGCTTTGCTGCAACAAGTGCGATCGCGGATGGTGGACAGGGAAATTCCGGCGTTGGCCTTCACGGCGGTTGGTAGGGTAGAGGAACGGGTACGGGCACTGCAGGAAGGTTTTCAAATTTATGTACCCAAGCCGATCGAGCCTGCTGAGTTGGTGGCGGTGGTGGCAAGTTTGGCGGGACGCCGGAAGGATTTTAGATTTTAGATTTTAGATTTTAGATTGACTCGGCGATGACGGATGTCGTAACTACAAACCAATTTTCTTGCATTCGAGCGATCGGATAATTCCTAGGACTAAGGCTAACTGGCACTAGATACTTAAAATTTAAGCTTTATTTGCGAGACTTGCCCGGTTGTCCTAATCCTGCCGAAAAACTTTTTTTAGTATTAGTTAGACTTAGAGCTAATTTGTCAAGTCCCGAAAGTTATGAATTTAATTTAGGTCACAGTGTGTAGTTTTTGATACTGATAGCAGTTTCTCAAAGGAATGCAACTGTAGACAAGTTTCAAACCCTGATAATCATCAGTAGTCGGACTTCTCAAATCTCAAATCTCAAATCTCAAATCTCAAATCGATAGATTCTAAGGAATGAGAATTAAATAACTTCCACAAGATTGTGGGACGGGCGGGACGCCCATCCCACAATAACAATTAAAATTGTAAGTTATTAAATTCGCGATCCTAAGTTACACTTAACCTAATTTGTCATACCCCAAAAGTTATAAATTTAATTTAAGTCAAAGTTTTTAGCTTTCGATCGCAGGTGCAGGGACGATCGCCCATCACACTATCTCCTCAAATATCAAGTTCAGCAACCAGATGCTTCATGAGAAAAATATGCGGCCGGCGTAAATGCTTCTAACACGCCTCTATTGCCCGCCCTGCAAAGATTTTTGGTTTTTTGGATGTGGACTTATCGCCCGCTTCCCACTATCTATGGCTAGATACCAATTGCACCCGACCGGCATCCATTTCATCCATTAATAACTCTAAAGCCTCATAATCAATATCCGAGATGTACCCCAAACGGGTGAGCTCGTAGTTGATTTCGTTTTCAATGTCAGGCGTCAACTGCTTAATGTAGAGGGCTTTTTCTACAAGTTGACGAATAGCATGAGTTGCTTGCATAGTAAGTCGGAGAACTCCGTACATTTTTATTCTCCTCTGAAGTGTCTAGCAAACAGGTGATCTAGATCAGAACTCACAAGTGATTTAAATTACAATGTTCAGTTTTATCTAACAGCTAGGGCCAAGTCGATCGCAATTTTTATAGTTACCAAGACTCAACCTGCAGGTATCAATAAAAAATAGTATAGTAGCTTACGTTTCCTCCCCAAATCTTATGCAAAACTTCATAAAAAAGAGTCAATAAATAAAGATTCAGTAAAACTACTGACAACAACTGGTCAGTTTGCCTCGGATTAAGTTAGGCTCAGAGGAATCAAGTAGGTTTAGGCTTACATCCGTCCAGCGCAGTAGTTGAAAATACGTAGCAATCATAGGTTTGACATATGCAGACACTTCTTGCCCATAAACCAATTACGGTGATTCGACCCCTAGACTACCTGAATGCAGCCACCTGCGGAGAATTCGGCGTACAACTAATGACAGCAATTGCAGCCCCCGGTGTTGTATCGGTACTCGTAGATTTGGACGCGGTAAAATTTATTGACAGTGCAGGTTTGATGGCATTGGTTTCGGGCCTCAAGCAGGCGAAAAAAATGGGGCGCAGGTTTAGTCTTTGCTCGGTATCCCCTGGGATTAAGATGATTCTGGAACTCAGCCAACTGGATCGAGTGTTTGAGATATTTGAAAATGTCGATAGCTTTGAAGCCGAAAACTCCTGCGTAAAACAACACTGATAGAGCCTCCTGGGCGACGAGAACAGGCAAAAAAACACAGCAAATTCGGTTAAATGCCCGAAAAGACAGACGACTGTCGTTGGCGTGTTGGCAGATTTTAAGGTAGGCTGCTTAAGAGTCGCAACTATTTAGCGAGTCGAGCCGTGGCAGTAAAAGTCGAAGAATTACTTACAGCAGAGATTAATCAGCCTGCTCGTTATCTGGGAAACGAATTGGGGGCGACGCACAAGCCTTGGGACGCGGCGTCTGTGCGCTGGGTTCTCACTTACCCAGAAGTTTATGAAGTTGGTGCTTCCAATCTGGGGCACATCATCCTTTACAACATTTTGAACGCAGGGCCGAGACAGTTGTGCGATCGGGCTTATTTGCCCGCCGCCGACTTGGCAGCAAAACTGCGATCGACCAAAACTCCGCTGTTTGCCGTAGAATCGAGGCGATTGCTCACAGAATTTGATATTCTGGGCTTCAGCCTCAGCTACGAACTCGGAGCCACAAACATTCTGGAAATGCTGGATTTAGCCGGCATTCCCCTAACTTGGCAAGAAAGAGCGACCAATCCCCAAAACGGTCAAATGCCACTGATTTTTGCTGGCGGGCAAACGGCAACTTCCAACCCCGAACCCTACGCAGACTTTTTTGACTTCATCGCTTTGGGAGATGGAGAAGAGTTGCTGCCAGAAATTGGCTTGATTTTGGCAGAAGGCAAAACAAATAATTTGAGCCGAGAAGCATTGCTGCTGGATTTAGCGCAAATTCCAGGCGTCTACGTCCCGCAATTCTACGATATGGCGGCCGACGGTTCCGTTCATCCCAACCGCCCGCAAGTTCCAGAACGAATTCTGCGCCGCGTGGCAACTCCGATACCAGCTTATTCGATCGGCCTGGTTCCCTACGTCCAAACAGTACACGACAGGCTGACAGTAGAAATCCGCCGGGGATGCACTCGCGGCTGTCGCTTCTGTCAGCCGGGAATGCTGACTCGCCCCGCGCGCGATGTCGAACCGCAGCAAGTCGTAGAGGCGATCGAACAGGGGATGCAAGCCACCGGGCACAGCGAGTTTTCCCTGCTTTCCCTCAGTTGTTCCGACTATCTGGCACTCCCAGCAGTCGGCATGGAAATCAAAAATCGCCTGAAAGATAAAAATATTTCTCTGTCTCTACCCAGCCAGCGGGTTGACAGATTTGACGATAATATTGCCGACATTCTCGGCGGTACGCGACAAGGCGGTTTGACTTTTGCGCCGGAAGCTGGTACTCAGCGGATGCGCGACATCGTTAACAAAGGTTTGACCAACGAAGAATTGCTTCGGGGTGTCAAAACTGCGGTCGATCGCGGCTGGGATAAAATCAAGCTGTATTTTATGATCGGTTTGCCGGGAGAAACAGATTTTGATGTTCTCGGCATCGCCGAAACAGTCCGCTGGCTGCACAGGGAATGCAGGATCAATGGCCGGCGGGGACTGAATTTTAACTTGACAATTTCTAATTTTACCCCTAAGCCTCACACTCCTTTTCAGTGGCACTCGGTTTCTACTGCTGAGTTTTCCCGCAAGCAAAAACTCCTGAAGGAAGAGTTTCGGGGGATGCGGGGCGTCAAGGTGAATTACACTGATGTGCGGATTTCGGCAATGGAGGATTTTGTCGGACGGGGCGATCGACGTTTGGGCGCTGTAGTCCGCCGCGCTTGGGAACTTGGCGCGGGTATGGATGCGTGGTGGGAAAGCTTGGATCAGGCTTACAAAGCTTGGACTCAGGCGATAGATGAGTCGGGCCTTACCTGGAAATACCGCCAAGTCGAAAGCGGCGAGTGGAATCTTTTTGATAAGGAAGAGGAGCACGACACGGATGCGGACACGGATACACGGATGAATTTGACGGCGGGGGCGGGCACGGGGGCACCGCTTCTACTGGATCAACCTTTGCCTTGGGATCATTTAGATACGGGAATCGACAAAAACTGGCTGAAAATTGACTTGCAAAAGGCTTTGGAAGCAGCGACGGTTCCCGACTGTTCCTTTGAAGGGTGTTCGCGCTGCGGGGTTTGTGGCACCGATTTCGGACACAATGTGGTTGTGGATGCGCTGCCAATTCCTGAGTTTGCTGGGGAGTTTGTCCCGAATACGGAGCGGAAACAGCGTTTGCGGGTTTGGTTCGGGAAGGTGGGCGATATGGCTTTGGTTGGTCATTTGGATTTGATCCGATTGTTCGATCGAGTAGTCCGCAGAGCCGATTTGCCGATTTCGTTTACCGGCGGGTTTCACCCGAACCCTCGGATTTCTCTGGCAAATGCTCTGCCTCTGGGTGTTACCAGCACTGGGGAAATTGCCGACTTTGAGCTCACTGAGTCGATCGATATTGAGAGTTTTCGGGAAAAGTTGGGGGCTAAGCTGCCGGAAAATATTCCGATTTACAAGGTTGAGTCGATCGATCTTAAGGCTCCTTCTGCTAACCAGTTGTTAGAAGCAGCGGAGTACGTGATTACTGTGGCTTTAGGGGGTTCGCTGACAGAAAATGGCGAATTAGACCATGAAAATTCTGCTCCTGTCTCCGTGGCTCCTGATGCCAACTGGGAAGCTTGGGTCAAGACGATCGCCGAAACCGAGGCTTTTTGGCGGGTGCATACTACTAAGTCGGGAAAGACGAAGGATGTCAATTTGCGCGATCGGCTGCACAAACTAGAACTTGTAGAGCACAAACCCGACAGCAGCACATCTGCTAGGGGTGCTACATCCGAAGGTAGAGCCGTCTTGCGGTTTACCGGCAGTTGTCGCAGCGATGGCAACTTGCTAAAGCCAGAACATATTGTGTTCATGCTCGAACAAGTCAGCCAGCAGGAAATTCAGCTTCTACAGGTTGAGCGTAGTCAGCTAATCCTGGGTTATGGTTAAAATAGGGAAGCCGCGGTGGAATATTTCACCTTCGGCTTTCGATCGGGATGTGTCGTTTCACGCTATAATCGCTTGTTATGGAAGCCGCGGTGGCTCGAGCGCTTTAGTCGCTCGCCGCCCTCGTCAACCAGCAACGCGGGCTGGGTGCAATTTGCTTCTGTTCAAGACTTTAAGCCTTTTTGTTGTACATTCACGGGCTAAATCTAGCGCCAAACCCGCCGGAGCGGGGTCTGAACCAAATTTAGCGATTAATTTCGATCGACTGGTTGTCGGTGGTCGGCTTATTCAAAAATTTTACGGTTCAAACCGCAGAGCGGGTATTCAACAATAAATGTTTTTGGCGGGTCAAAAAACGGAGATAAGCCCCCGACTTAAGTCGTGGAGAACCAAAAATTTTAGACTTTAGATTAAAGTTCCAGCTCCCAGATTCATCTGTGGAGTAAATCTAAAATCTAAAATCTAAAATCTAAAATCTAAAATCGACTGACCCGTCAAAAAACGGAGATAAGCCCCCGACTTAAGTCGTGAAGAACCAAAAATTTTAGATTTTAGACTCTAGTTCAATCTCCTAGATTCATCTGTGGAGTAAATCTAAAATCTAAAATCTAAAATCTAAAATCGACTGACCCGTCAACAAACGGAGATAAGCCCCCGACTTAATTCGTGGAGAACCAAAAATTTTAGATTTTAGACTCTAGTTAAATGTCCCAGATTCATCTGTGGAGTAAATCTAAAATCTAAAATCTAAAATCTAAAATCGACTGACCCGTCAAAAAACGGAAATAAGCCCCCGACTTAAGTCGGAGAGAACCAAAAATTTTAGATTTTAGACTCTAGTTCAATCTCCCAGATTCATCTGTGGAGTAAATCTAAAATCTAAAATCTAAAATCTAAAATCGACTGACCCGTCAAAAAACGGAAATAAGCCCCCGACTTAAGTCGGAGAGAACCAAAAATTTTAGATTTTAGACTCTAGTTCAATCTCCCAGATTCATCTGTGGAGTAAATCTAAAATCTAAAATCTAAAATCTAAAATCGACTGACCCGTCAACAAACGGAGATAAGCCCCCGACTTAATTCGTGGAGAACCAAAAATTTTAGATTTTAGACTCTAGTTAAATGTCCCAGATTCATCTGTGGAGTAAATCTAAAATCTAAAATCTAAAATCTAAAATCGACTGACTAGGTTTTAGGGTTGGCAGGGGCGGAGGTTGCAGTCGAATGCCAAGCTGCGGTATGTTGAGTGCGATCGCACAAGAATTCAACAAAAGTCCTTACGCTTTCACTCCTACCTACTTTCCCTCAAAACCAGCCCTCAACCACCACGCAAGCGGAGTTATCAGTTCGTAGTGTTAAGTTGTGTGTTAAGAAATTAGTACGGTGTCAATGAATTTATTCGCGCTCGTTCAAAGGAAGAGTTGTAAGTGTTGAATTTTGAGTATTGATTTCGCAATTGTCAACTCAAATCTCAATATTGCTAACTCGATAAAAGCCTCCTTATTTCTATCTCTCAGATTTATCTGCTGAGCATAACTCATAACTCTGTACGGGGGGGTTTAACTACTTTATCTGTAACAGTTAACAGTGAACAGTCAATAGTTAACAGTTAACAGTGAACGGTCAACAGTTAACTTTCTTTCCACCCTGCACCAACTCACAGCTAATAACTCTTCAAGCTACTACTAATTACAGTCTAAGTCAGAGGCACTATGAGTGCGTAAGTGTCTCTAACTTGCTGCCAGTTTTTTGAGGAAATTGAATGACAAAGCAGATAGTTATAGCAGAGCAGCATCGCATTGCTGCCGTATTTTCAGAAGATCAAATCCAAGAACTTGTGGTAGCCACAGGCAGCCACCAAGTCAGTGACATTTACTTGGGAATTGTTGAAAATGTACTCCCTGGGATAGATGCGGCCTTCGTCAATATTGGCGACCCAGAACGTAACGGGTTTATGCACGTCACAGACCTCGGCCCGCTGCGCCTTAAACGCTCGGCAGGAGCAATTACAGAACTCCTGACCCCCCAGCAGAAAGTGGTGGTACAGGTAATGAAAGAACCGACGGGCAGCAAAGGCCCCCGGCTAACAGGCAACATTACCCTGCCCGGCCGCTATTTGGTACTGATGCCCTACGGCAGGGGAGTCAATCTCTCGCGGCGGATCAAGTCGGAAGCCGAGCGCAACCGCCTCAGAGCCCTGGCTATTTTGGTGAAACCGGCCGGGATGGGGCTGCTGGTACGCACTGAAGCTGAAGGGATGACTGAAGAAGCCATCATGGAAGATTTGGAAGTGCTCCAAAAACAGTGGGAAGCTGTTCAACTCGAAGGCGGTACTTCGCGGGCGCCGGCACTGCTCAACCGGGATGACGATTTTATCCAGCGGGTGCTGCGGGATATGTTCAGCGGTGACGTGAATCGGATTGTGGTGGACTCGCAAAATGGAATTAAGCGGGTGAAGCAGCAGTTGATGAGCTGGAACGGTGGTAAACTTCCTGCGGGAGTTTTGATCGACCACCACCGAGAGCGCGCCTCGATTTTAGAATTTTTCCGGGTTAACGCTGCGATTCGAGAAGCCCTCAGACCAAGGGTTGATTTGCCTTCGGGTGGTTATGTGATTATTGAGCCGACTGAGGCGCTGACGGTGATTGATGTCAACTCTGGCTCGTTTACTCGATCGGCGACCGCTCGGGAAACGGTACTCTGGACAAATTGCGAAGCAGCCACGGAAATTGCTAGACAACTGCGGTTACGCAATATTGCCGGGGTGATTATTGTTGACTTTATTGACATGGAATCCCGCCGCGATCAGTTGCAGGTGCTGGAACATTTCAATAAAGCTCTCAAAGCTGACAAAGCTCGACCGCAAATCGCTCAACTGTCGGAATTGGGGCTGGTAGAACTGACTCGCAAGCGCCAAGGTCAAAATATTTACGAGTTGTTCGGCCACAGTTGCCCTACTTGCAGCGGGTTGGGTCATCTGGTGCACTTGCCGGGGGAAGAAGACTTCGCCGCAGCGGTGCGGGAATCGGGCGATCGCACTGTTGCTACGTCGAACCGCGTTTTGTTGAATTTGCCAGAAGGATTGGAACGTCGCAGCTTGACGCCTGTGGCGGCTGCAACTTCTGCCCCGGTGCGGGAAGAACGCCCCCCCGAACCTGCTAGGGCTGCTTGGGAGCCTCAAAGCGAAAGTTTGGATTTTGAGAGCGGCAGCAACGCATCGCCTTTGGACTTGCTCAACCATCCCAGCTATCAGGATTTGGGGAACGGAACTAGACGGCGCCGCCGCCGCCGGATTGGCGAAGAGCCTTTTGCTCTCCCGGCGGAGGAGGAACCGGTACGTAGCAAGTTGCGACTGCCGAATACTTCGAGCGCGCCCGTTGCGGATACGCGCTCTGAGTATCTGGCACCCCCCGGCATCCGGGCGGCTTCGGAGGGCTTCGGGCTGGTGAATATGGCTACTGTTGGCAGGCGCGAGGATTTCGAGCGTGTGCGTCCGGCTAAGTCTGAGTTGATGAAGCCGATGGTGGAGCCTCCGGAGGTGATTTCGGTGGAAATGACGGCGGAGGAGCAGGATGTTTATGCTCTGATGGGGGTTTCTCCTTTGGTGCTTACTGATCGCAGTGTCAAAAATCCTAAGAATGCGATCGTTTCGGTGACTCTCCCCGGAGCGGCCCCGAACAAGCCGCCTTTCGAGCAGCTCGAATTTGAATTTGAAGCGACGACGCCTCCCCAGAATGTTGAGGATGAGGAACGGGATTATTATCCAGAAAGGTCGGTAGTTGAGCCTGTTTTTTCTGAGGCCGATGATGATGATGATGATGATGATGATGTCCAAATTTATGGCGAGAGTTTGATCGACGAAACTGATGATTTTGATCGGATGGAGGAACCCAGTGATGTGATGGACGAATCCCAGGAGCCGATCTCACTCAATGAGCCGATCTCACTCAATGAGCCGATCTCACTCAATGAGCCGATCTCACTCAATGAGCCGCTCCAATCCCCTGAGCCGCTCCAATCCCCTGAGCCGATCGAATCAAGCGAACCCGAGGAGCCTGCTATCAACCGTCGCCGGCGCCGTCGCTCATCTGCCCTTGTGGATGAATAGTTATGAAAGAAGAGGGAAGAGAGAAGAGGAAAGAAAGAAGAGGGAAGAAGGAAGAAGTTGAAATTTTTACTCTCTTCCCATCTTTCCATCTTCCCCTTTCCCCCTCTCCCTCGAATGCTCTGGTAATTGCGGGTGTGGATGAAGTCGGACGAGGCGCTTTGTTCGGGCCGGTGGTGGCTGCAGCCTGCATTTTGCCCGACGAAGTTCTCGATGAATTAGCAAGTTCCGGGGTTCGCGACAGCAAGCAGTTGAGTGCCACAGCCCGGAGTCGGTTAGCTGTGAAAATCCGGGCTGTGGCGGTTGACTGTCAAATTGGTGTGGCTTCGGTGCGGGAGATCGATCGCCTCAATATTTTGCAGGCTTCTTTGTTGGCGATGAAACGGGCGATTTTGAAGTTGAAGGTGACGCCGGATTTGTGTTTGGTTGACGGGAATCAAAGGATTCCCAATTTGGCGATCGAGCAAGAGACGATGATTAAAGGTGATGCGCGATCGATTCAGATTGCTGCAGCTAGTATTGTGGCGAAAGTTTGGCGCGATGAATTAATAATACGTTTGGCTGTTAAGTATCCTGAATATGACTTGACAAATAACAAAGGATATGGAACAGCTAAACATAAATTGGCTTTGGAACGCTGCGGTGTATCTGTCTTTCACCGATTATCATTTAGCCCTTGTCAAAAATAGTTAGTTGTATCTGAAATGTTGCACCAATGTCAATAAGCTTTTATGAACAGGCTTTTCGGCCTGTTCCACAAAGAGTGAATTTCCTTGTGGAACAGGCCGAAAAGCCTGTTAAGCGAGAATGGTGCAATATCTCAGTTGGATCTCACATCTTGCACCATTCTCAACTAGCCCTTGCATTTTGTCCCAAAAGGTGAAAGAAAGGGCGTAAAAACAATCAGGTAGGTCAATGTTAACCATTCGTGAACGAACCTGACTGTCAACGGATTACCGTTAGACCGCAGGCTTCTTTTTCCTTTTTTGCAAAGGCTTTTTATAGTGAGGTAGTTCCACCCCCACTTGCTAATATAGTACCAGAGTATTTCCAGGTTATCAAGAGGTATAAAAGAATAATTGTCGCTTTGGGTACCTACACCCGACGAGCCTTTCATCACGCGGGCGTAATTCCCAACGGGGTAAGGGGCGCAGCGCTCAGATTAATCCCCTCTAAATATACGTCCGGGACTTCCCGGCTGGTAGTTAAACAGTAAGTACCAGTATTATTAGTCGCTTTCTCAATCATTACCAATGGTAAGTGCGGGCAGTAATTCGAGTTGAGATCAAAGCCAGGGTTTTAGTAATACAGAACATAAGCAAAACTTCTCTATTTAACTGGTTCCCAAGCTCTGCCTGGGAACCGATGTAAGCGAGGCTCTGCCTCGGCCCAGACTATGGAGGCTCTTCCTCCGGATATGCGTTACCAGGCTCTTCCTGGTAACGAGTATAATCATTTAGGATTGCTATAGTAATACAGAACATAAGCAAAACTTCTCTATTTAGGGTTCCATACCCACGGTACCTTACCGCTTTAGTCCGAGCCAGTTTTATGAGGACTTTAGTCCTCACTAGAAACCGCGACTCGTTATCTCGATACGATCGCCCCGATCGCACTTTAGGATTGTTTGATTGGTTGTTCGATCGGCAACTCTATGATAAACTCGGCTCCGTGACCGAGTGCAGACACGCAGCTAAGTTTGCCACCGTGTTCTTGGACAACTTTGTAGGAAATGGACAGGCCTAAACCGGTGCCTTTGTCGGCGGGTTTGGTGGTAAAAAAAGCCTCGAATAACTGCTGGGAAACTTCTTCTGGCATACCGGGGCCGTTGTCAGAAATCCTAATTACAGCATTAGAGTTTTGGACTTCTGTCCTAATTTTAATCTTGCTGCGGTTAGCTTTGACTTCAGCAACTGAACGCCCTTCGTTGTATTCCTCGATCGCGTCGATCGCATTTCCGATCAAATTCATAAATACCTGATTGATTTTCCCAGCATAACACTCAACCAAAGGCAAATTTCCATAGTCCTTAATTACCGCAATTTCGGGATAGTTACCTCTGGCTTTCAGGCGACTTTGCAGAATCAGCAACGTTCCTTCAATGCCTTCGTGCAGGTTAACTTTGCTCATTTGAGAATCATCTTTGCGGGAGAAATTTCTGAGCGATCGCACGATTTCCCGAATGCGATCGGCCCCAACCTGCATCGAAGACATTGCTTTCGGCAAATCTTCTAACAGAAAGTCTAATTCGATATCCTTAATTTGAGCTTGAATTGCTGCCGGCGGCTGCGGGCAGTGCTTCTGGTACATATCGAGCAAATTCAGCAAATCTTCGGTGTAGTGGCCCACGTGGACGAGATTGCCGCAGACGCTGCTAACAGGATTGTTAATTTCGTGAGCAACACCGGCTACCATTTGACCGAGAGTAGACATTTTCTCAGTGTGAATCAGTTGAGCTTGAGTTTGCTGCAATTCGTGCAAAGTATTTTCGAGTTGAAGTTTTTGTTGGGTTAACTCTGTTTGCGATCGCCGCAAAGCTTCTTCACTGCGTTTCTGCTCGGAAATATCAGTAATTAACCCTTCTAAAGCTATCAATTCTCCCGAGTCGGAAAACACTCCCAAACCTTGCTCCCAAACCCATTTTAATTCGCCATTTTTAGAAGTAATTCGGTAATTTAGCTGATAGGGTCGATTTTCTTGTAAAGCAACTTGCACGGCATTCCACAAATTCTCGCGATCGTCTGGGTGAGTCAATTCCGATATAGAAACTTGCCGAGTGCCGATAAATTCTTCAGGAGAATAGCCGGCTAACTGATAGCAACCTTCGCTGACAAACTCCATACTGCGATCGGCATCGTTGCGAAAACGGTAGGCCATTCCCGGCAAATTGCTCATCAGCGTCGCCAAGGCCCGCTGGCTTTCCCGTAGGGCTTCTTCGGCGTGTTTGCGATCGGTAATATCCGTCATCACCGCCAGCATACAGAGTTCGCCGTCCAAATTAATCAACTCTGCTGACAGCAAACACACCACCACCGATCCCGACTTCATCCTAAACTCACATTCCTGATTGCGAACAACACCTTGTTCGTGTAAAATTTGCCTAAAATTCACTCGATCTTCCGGTCTTACCCAAATATTTAACCCCGGTACTGTATTCCAGGTCGTTTCTTCTAAATCATAACCAGTCATCAACAAAAAACTATCATTAACTTCAATAAAACGACCCTCAGCAAAAGTAGTAATAATCATCGGATCTGGGCTTGAGCGAAAAGCCTTAGAAAACTTTTCTTCCGATAAACTCAACTTTTTAATAGCCTCTTCCAACTGACTTGTCCGCTCTTTAACCCGGCATTCCAATACCTCATTAGCCTGCTTCAATGCTTCCTCAGCCTGCACCCGATAAGTGATATCGCGCACCACGCCTTGCAGCCCAATTTTGCCGCCGATATCCATAGAAGTTAGCAGCACTTCCGCCGGAAACTCAGAACCATCCAAACGACGGTGTCGCCAGTCAAAACGGCAATTTCCCGATCGCAAAGCCGTATTAATTCGCTCTTGAGAAAGACTCATAGAATCTTGTCCGTCCGGTTGCAACGGCGGGCTGAACTCCGAAGGATGCTTGCCGCAAAACTCCGACTCAGTGCTGCATCCAAATAACTTTAAAGTAGCCGGATTGCAATCCAAAAAACCCTCTTCGTCTAGCAGCATTACCGCATCAGTCGTCGATTCGTACAAAGTGCGAAACTTTTTTTCCGACGCCTGCAAAGAAGCAATCAACTGCATCTTTTCCTCAGCCGCCCGCTTTTGCTCAGTAATATCCTGCATTACTTGAGAAAAGCCCTGCAACTTTCCCCTTTCATCGCGCAAAGGAGTAACAATAATATTCGCCCAAAATCGCGATCCGTCTTTGCGAAGCCGCCAGCCTTCATTTTCGTATCTACCTTCGGCCACAGCCCGGATTAATTTTTCTTTGTGCTTG
Source organism: Microcoleus sp. D3_18_C2 (assembly GCF_036702395.1). NCBI lineage: Bacteria > Bacillati > Cyanobacteriota > Cyanophyceae > Oscillatoriales > Microcoleaceae > Microcoleus > Microcoleus sp. D3_18_C2. The sequence goes on from NZ_JAUBTG010000042.1 coordinate 52,576, forward strand.
CCGATTTCAATATCATCTTTAGTGAAAAAACACTCCGAATTATTGCCAACTATTTCATGAGATATGTATCCCAAAATGCGTTCTGCACCAGAATTCCAGCTAGCTACATACCCATCTGGATCTAACATAAATATAGCGTAATCCTTAACCCCTTCTATTATTAAGCGCAGGCGTTCTTCGCTTTCTCGAAGTGCAGATTCTGCTTGCTTGCGCTGAGTGATATCTTCTACAAAACCTTCGTAGTAGAGCAATTTCCCTGATTCATCGCAGACAGCCCGCGCATTTTCAGCGATCCAAATTATTGTTCCATCTCGGCGATAAATTTGCGACTCAAAATCTGATACGATGCCCTTTTCTTGCAAAGCACAAACAAACTGATCGCGGCGATCGGGATTGACGTAAAGCTGATCGCTAATATCAGTCAGACAGCCCATTAATTCTTCAGCAGAATTATATCCGTAGATGCGAGCCAAAGCTGGGTTAGCGCTGATGTAGCGACCGGATTGGGTTGTTTGAAAAATACCCGACACAGCATTTTCAAACATACTATAATATTTTGCTTCCATTTGGTGCAGTGCCTCCGCGACATTCAGGCATTCTATTGCTTTATTTCCTAATTTTTGATTTCCCACTTTTGAATACCCTGCTCTTGTGTGTGAGTTGAATATTTTTGCTCTACCGCCTGTTAAAATTTAGCCGTTAGTTAGGCTGAAAGATGGTGTGTCGCAACCGGAGACGAGTGTGTTTATTCATCTGTCCTACTGGGCGGTTAGTTGTTAGTGATTGCTGAAATTTTAGTCGATCGGGTATTTATTTGAGGCTTGACTGGCTGTCACGATCGCATTGGCACATCGATCGGCCTGCGGTGCAGGTGTTCGAGCAAAACCCGCTCCTTGAAATCTCCTTGAATATATTAGCAGTTGAATACCCTGAAATAAGTTAGTAGCAAGGATGTTGTTACAATAAAAGGCCGCGACTTCTACAACCGCAAGAGTCTATTTTTAGGATTTGGGTGAGAGTACGATCGACTCTTACCCGAAGCAACTAACCCACTTGCAAGAGCTAAACGCTCGCTGTCCTTGCTGTCACTCGATTGGAGATTTGAGATTTTAGATTGAAGTTGACTCCACAGATGAATCTGAGGTTCTCCTAATGTCTAAAATTTTTTGCTCTCCACAACTCCTGTCGGAAACTTTTATCGCTCTTTGGGTGCCCTGAGTTACTGTTAAGTATTATTGCTGATAGATCATACAGCAGACTACTGGCAGTTGGGAGCATCTCATATTTGTAAAAACACTTCTTCTGGCTCCTTCCTTCTTCCTCTTCCCTCTTCCCTCCTGCCTCCTGCCTCAAAACTCCTGCCTCCTGTCTCAAAACTCCAATTTCTAGCTTGCCTGCTTTCATTGAGATGCTCCCTGGCAGTTTTACGATTTGGGGTTTCTATGTAAAGTTGGCACAACAATAGGGTAATTGTTGTATCAAAAAATTCATATTCTGCTACTGCGGGCGGAAAAATTCTGTAGCGGTGCTGGCATTTGGGCAAAAATCTGGGCCCGATCGCGCAAAATGTGGTCGGCAAGTCTGGTAAAATCCCGATCGATTCTCAGTTTGGCCACAAAGCTCGATCGAGCTAAATTTGACTAGAAACTAATATTAATGACAGATTCTCCTCTACTAGCAACGCCAGAGTTATCCCCTGCTTCAACCCAGACGCCGGATTCTCCTGTGTGGCCAGCCCTCCTGCAACAACTATTAGACAGACAATCTCTCTCACGCGCCCAAGCAGCCGACTTGATGCAGGGATGGCTAGCCGAAGCTATTCCCCCCGTCCTCTCAGGAGCCATTTTAGCGGCCATCCAAGCCAAAGGCATCTGGGCCCCAGAATTGGCAGGAATGGCTCAGGTATTGCATTCTCAGTCGCTTGCAGGCGAGTCGGAGAGCGTTTTCAATCCCAAATCCTCAATCTCCAATCTCAAATTAATTGATACTTGTGGCACAGGCGGCGACGGCGCTTCCACGTTTAACATTTCCACTGCTGTAGCTTTTGTGGCCGCCGCGGGCAAAGTTCGAGTCGCGAAACACGGAAATCGCTCCGCATCGAGCAAAGTGGGTTCTGCTGACGTGTTGGAAGCACTGGGAGTCAACCTCAACGCCGATCCCGCGAAGGTAAAAGCTGCGGTAGACTCTGTGGGCATCACCTTTTTATTTGCGCCTGGGTGGCATCCCGCACTTAAGGCTGTAGCGCCGATCCGGCGCACTTTGAAGGTGCGGACTATTTTTAACCTTTTAGGGCCCCTTGTCAATCCTATGCGCCCTACAGGGCAGGTAATCGGGGTGTTCGATCCTAGTCTGATATCAACTATTGCTCAAGCTTTGGGCGAGTTGGGGACTGAGTTAGCTGTAGTCGTTCACGGCAGAGAAAAATTGGACGAGGCGGGTTTGGGTGATGTGACTGATTTGGCGGTTTTGTCGGATGGCAAAGTGGAACTCACTACTTTAGACCCGGAAAAGGTAGGATTGACACCAAGTGCGATCGGCTCCTTAAAAGGCGGAAATGTTGAGGAAAACGCCGAGATTTTGCGGAACGTTTTACAAGGCAAAGGTACGCCCGCACAAATGGATGTTGTAGCTTTGAATGCGTCTTTGGCTTTTCAGGTGGGAGGCGCAATTCCTATGGGCTCTCACGCAGCAGGAGTTTCTATGGCTAAGGACATTTTATTGAGCGGTGAATCTTGGTTGAAGTTGCAGCAGTTAATTGAGTTTTTGAAATGAAGTCAGTTGTCAGTTGGGAGTTGGGATTTGGGAGTTGGCAGTTGACAGTTGTTATATCATGTTCTGTCGATTGACCGTGATTCCTGTATGGGCGGGTTCACCAGCAATAGTCGCCAAAAACCGACAATCTCAAAAACCCGCTTCGACTATGTATGATGCGCGATCGATCGGACATGATATTAGTTGTTAGTTGACCCGAAAGCAGTTGGTAGTTGTTAGGAAAGCAGTTGCTATAAATAACCAGTAATCAATAACAAATAACAACTAACAAATAACAACTAAGGAATGAGAATTAAATAACTTTCACTCTTGAAAGTGGGATGGGCGTCCCGCCCGTCATGAGTGGACGGGCGGGACGCCCATCCCACAATAACAATTAAAATTGTAAGTTATTTAATTCGCGATCCTAACTGCTGACTTCTGTTTAAGACCGCGATCGAAATTCAATGACATCTTGCTTAATAGTCACATCTTTATTACCAAAAAAGTCGTGACCCAACAGTCCGATATCTAGGGATGGCGAGATGGCAACAACTACATTGTTAACCGCTAGACCACCTGCTTCCATAGAACTCAGGCGACCGAGGGGAAAAGTAGCCACTCCGTTGGGAGTTTGTGCTTGCACTGTTCCCTGGAGAACAACGCCCAAGGCTTTAGCCATTGCTGGTGTAATTACTGTGCCACTAGCTCCAGAATCTACCATCATCTCGAACTTTTGTTTGCCGTTAAACGTGACTTCTATGACCGGGATATTAGCTGCTCGGCGTTTGATTTTTGCCTGAAACACTCCCGACTTTGCCGCCGCCGAAGTGGTGGGCGTCAATGCTTCGGGGAGAAAACCGCAGACTGATTGGCTGAGGTTGAGGGTTCGCCCTGACGAGCTCCGCATGAAGCATCCCTCACTTTCTTGAGCCACGGCTGGCGAGGAGTTGGCAACACTTCCTAGTAAAATTGAACTGCTTAGAGAAATAACCCCTGCTAAAACCAGTAAAGGTGGGCGCAGGTTTTGAGGGATCGGTAGAGGCTTTTTTGAGTTTGAGAGTAAAGGCAAGGGAGATTTGCTGGCCATAGTTTGATTAAACGCTTTAGCTCGATCGTAACAGCGACAACTGCCTTTTGGTATAGATATAGAATTTCCGCCCGCCTCCTAAGCTGCTGGCAGATAAATTGCTGGCGCAGGGGGAGATGAAGAATTTGCACTTAGGATCGCGAATTAAATAACTTACAATTTTAATTGTTAAGCTGTTGTGCATTTAAATAGAATGTCAAAAAACAATCTAATTCTTGTGGGGTGGGCCGTCTAGCCCGCCCTGA